>NZ_CP017603.1:4200000-4500000 GCF_001854185.1 Clostridium formicaceticum | reverse complement strand
GTTTATGTAAAGGCTACGGATAGTCTGTTTTGGGAAAGAGGATGTGGTTCTGGCACAGCGGCTGTTGGGGTAGCCCTCTCACATCAAAAACAGCAGTCAGTAGACATGGAGATTCATCAGCCTGGAGGCAGTCTACAAGTCATGGTAACATCTTCGGAAAACAAGGTTACGAATATTCTGCTTAAAGGTTCAGTGAAGATTGTGGCAGAAGGGTTTGTGTACTTATAAGTTCAGCATACTTGCGTGTATAAATAGACGTAAGTATGCTGGACTTTTTTTCTGTATTTCTTATCTTAAGATTAATATAAATTATCAAAGCGCTGTAGGATTTCCATTTCTCTTTCTTTTGAGTCTTTTATATGATCTGTATGATGATTCCTCACTAAAAACAAGATTCTATCATTTAGTTGCAGTTTAAGAAGCAGTTGATAGCCTAACTCAGCATGATTATTTTTATAATGCAAAGCTTTTTGAAGGAAGGGAGGTAACATCTTTCCCTTGAGCTTGAGTTTTTGTATGATTACAACAAAGGATTTATTTACTAGCGTTAAATTGCTACCGATTTTACCAATGTCGTGTAAAAGAGCAGCTTTCACAAGGTCTGGGTTCTGGGGTGCTTCTTGATGACATCCATAGGCGACATTCAAACAATGTCTTTGCTCACTTTTTCTTAATTGAAAAAATAAGTTTTGTTCTTTTTCACTTAAGTGACTTTTTATAAAGACGATATCTTCATCATAAATTTTAGCGGTTACACCTTGAAAAAACTGTTTTATTCTATAGAGCATCTTATTTTTCTCCTTAGTCTATTGAAATTCAAATCTAGAGGTTTTTGTCTATATAGCCCTTAGTATATGGAAATTTAGAAGGGTATGTCTATACAATAGTTTACGATAAAAGTCGAGAAATTAAAATAATAAATTTTAGTGTTATCGTATAGACTTAATAAATAGAGAAGTTTATCCATAAAAACTTCCGCTGGATTTGTATTATTTTTGTAGTATAGTAGAAGGTAGAAAAGTTCGAAGGGAGTGATGATAAGATGAAGGTGTTATTTACTTACGATTATGGAAAAGAAAAAATGGAATCTATAAAAAAGTTAGGTTATGATATAATTTTACGAAGTGAAAAAGGGATTGTATATACGGAAGAAATACAGGATGTAGAGGCATTGATATGCTATCATCCTTTTGCTACTTTGGATATTGCTAAAATGAAGAAGTTAAGATGGATACAACTTTCCAGCATTGGTATAGATCAAGTACCTAAGGAGATTGCTAGAAAAAACAAAATTCTTATTACCAACAACAAAGGCGGATACAGTATTCCTATAGGAGAGTGGATCGTATTAAAGATATTAGAAGTCTATAAAAAATCTTCTAAGTTATATCAACAACAGCAGCAAAGACGATGGGAAATGGATACTAGTCTTTTAGAACTCTACAGAAAACGTATTGGCTTTATTGGAACCGGCAGTATAGCTGCAGAGGCTGCTAAACGCCTTCAAGGCTTTGAGGTTCATACAATAGGGGTAAATACCAAGGGAACAAAAGTAAAATATTTTGATAGCTGCTATCCTATCGATCAATTAGAGGAAGTATTAAGGAGCTGTGATGTCATCGTTCTTACTGTACCTCATACAAAAGAAAGCCATCATTTAATCAACAAAACAAGATTAGCAATGATGAAGAAAGAGGCTGTTTTTATCAATATCTCCAGAGGAAACATTGTTGATGAAGAAGCACTTATTGAGCACTTGCAAAAGGGGAATTTTTTAGGCGTAGCCCTGGATGTCTTTGAGAAGGAGCCTTTACCTCAGGAGAGCCCTTTATGGGAAATGGATAATGTCCTTGTAACCCCCCACAATTGCTGGATTTCTGAAATGAGAAATGAGAGAAGGTTTAGGATTATTTATGAGAATATGAAAAAATTCAAAGAACAGCAGCCTTTGATTAATCAGGTAGATATCAACAAAGGATATTAAGTGATCTTCATGATAAATAAGCAAAAAATTAAGGGACAAAGGATAGAAAGCAGCTGGTTTTCGCTGTTTTTATCCTTTGTCCCTACATACTTCTAGACCAATTGGGGCAGGGTGTTTGCTCCGTAGGGCATCAAGTAGGCTTTAAGATCCTCCCCTTGTTTCTGATAAGCAATGGCCAATGCCTCTTGTATCGTTTTAACAACTTTAATGTTAGCTCTTTCTACCAGCTCCCCATCGATATTGGAAACCAAGATAAGGGTAAAGTTTACTGCTGCTTCACTGACAAAATATCCGATATATTTGGCAATAGAGAAGTTTTCTCTTAAGGCTTTTTCCCTCTCTAACATTGTATCGTAATCTTGAATAATTTCCTGTACATCAGCATTACCAAATCCCTCTGAGCACTCACTTAAAATAATAATCGTACCGCCTTCTTTTACAGCTTCTCTAGCATTAATAAGGGTTTTGACGGTCTGATATAAGTTAATATCCTTTGGGAATCCACCAGCAGTTGCTATAACTACATCTGCTTTTTCTTTAATAGAAACGCCATCCAATTCTTGTACGATTTTACAACCAGCTTCGTGGGCTTCAATAAAATCTCCAGCCACGGCAGCAGCAATTTTACCATCTGCATTCATAATCACATTGAATAGAAAAGAAGGTTTAACAAGTTTTGCTGCTTCTAACATATCTTCGTAAAGAGGATTATTGATAATATTTCCACTTCGAACAGAGGGATTACTACCTTCCCCTAAAGTTGGGTTCAAGGATAAAGCATGGTTTTTCATAATGGTTTCATAACTGCAGATACCAGGAAGAACAGATTTTTTTCCTCCTCCCCACCCAGCTAAAAGGTGAAATACAATAGCTCCTGTTAAAAGGATATGATCACAGTCAAATGCCATCTTATTGATATGAACGGGTGTACCAAAACTAGTAGTTCCTACATAAGTCAAATTTTCTTTGTCCCAACAGTCATGATCGATTACTTCAAATCGATCTGCTAATTTTTCCCCCAACAAGGTTCTATGTTCTTCTTTTGTATGTTTTCTATGGGAACCTGTGGAAGCAATAAAAAGAATATCTTTATCCTCAATACCAATCTCTGTTAATGTATCTACCACATAAGGAAGATAGGTGCTCATTTTTTGCCAAGCTCGAGTGATGTCAGAAATAACGATACATATTTTCTCTCCAGGTTTTACAATCTCTTTTAAAGTACCTGTGCCTATAGGGTTGTTTAAAGCATCTAAAATAACCTCTTCTTCACTTTTTGAAAAATCTTTTTCATTATTTTTTATGATATCAAGTAGGTTTTTTTCTGGCAAAGAAAAGTCTACCATGCTCTTACCATACTTCATGCTAAAAGTCTGCATAATTACTCCTCCCTTTATTATAAAAAAATACAGAATATTTATATTTAGTATACAATATATGTTAGTTGTTTGGGAGAAGTCTGTCAATATCTTTTATGAGAAATAAAAAAGATTTCATATTTAATTTAAAATTAATTTTTTAAAAAAATATTGAATTTTATGGAAAATAAAGAAATAATAAAAAAATTGAAGAAAAATGTTAATTCATGTAGAAAAAAACGTTTTTTAGTCATTGTATAAACTTGAAATCATCTATATAATTATGTATAAATTTGAAAAATTTAAAAAGTTAAAGTCTATAATAAGGATAAATGATTGTGACAGAATAAAAAAAGCTAAACATCAATATAAACTAGCTAACAAGCCTATGAAGGCTTTTTCACAAACTAGAGGATGTATATAGATATGCTCTTAAGTTTAAACTTTGCTAGTCAAGATCTGTGATTTCGACAAGGAAATTTTCTGGTTTGTTATTTTATATAGAATAGAAGAAGATAGTACCTCATGAATGATACATTCATTCCATTTTAGAGGAATGAGTGTTTTTTATTTTAAAATTTAAAGACTGGATAAAAAGGAGGGTTTTGCATGTTAAATGTTGCATTGGCTGTTAGTCCAATTGTGGCTGTATTGATAGGCGTTATTGGATTAAAGAAATCTGCAATGAAGGTAGCTCCTATCGTTATGATTTATACGGTTATTTTAGGTTGGTTGTTTTTTAATGGAAGTGCTAGTGGGATGCTGCAATCTTTTCATAAGGGGGTTGGAGATGGTATAAGAATTGTTTATTTGATCTTCGCTGCTTTTTCCATGCTGGTTATGACAATTGAGACAGGTGCTATGGACAAAATGAAGGAGGTTATCGCAGATATTACCGATGATCGAAGAATTCAAGTTTTAATTATTGCTGTTATGTTTGGTATTTTTTTAGAAGGTGTTGCAGGGGCAGGGGCACCAGCAGCAGTTGCTGCGCCTTTTTTGGTAGGACTAGGTTTTAATCCTATATCAGCTGCTACAGCAGCATTGATTGCCAATGGTATTCCTGGAAGTTGGGGAGGAGCAGGTGTGACAACCATCATGGGATCCCAAGCAGTGAGGGAATATATGAGTATCATGGAAGCCTCTTCCATGACAGGAAGAATACATATGCTAGGGGCTTTTATTATGCCTTTTTTAGTTACGCTAACGATATTTGGAAAAAAGGGAATGAAAAACCTAGGAGGTTTTCTAGTTTTTGCCGGTAGCTTTATGGCAGCGACCCTTTTTGTTTTTTCAAATATAATAGGACCTGAAGTTACCAGCATGTGTACTGGATTATTAGCGATTATTGCAACGTTAGTCTATCTAAAAATATTTAAGATAAAAACACCTTCTGAGTTTTTGTACAAACCAGAGAAGACCAATAAAAGCAATATGCCGGCCCATAAAGCCTTTGCACCTTACTTGATTTTAATGATTTTGTTACCAGCCGTCCGTTATTCCTTTGATTTAAGTGTGTTAGCACGATACGGTTACACTGTTTGGGTAGGGACTGTTATCTTTATCTCTGCCTTTTTAGGCGCATTGGTTTTAGGAGTCAAAATTCCTGAATTTGCCGGGCATGCTAAAAATGCTTTTAAAAAGGTAATACCAGCATTGGTTGCTATGTGCGGGCTCTTAGTATTAAGTGATGTCATGGTAAGTACAGGAATGATGTCTCTTTTAGCAAAAACCCTTTCAAATGCAGCAGGAAAGGGATATCCTTTTGTAGCAGTAGCTATAGGGGCTTTGGGCTCATTTATGACGGGCACAGGATTAGGATCTAATATTATGTTTGCTACAATGCATGTTGAAGCAGCTACATCCTTGGGGTTGAACCCAATTACTGTTTTTGCAGGGCAAAATGTAGGTGGAGCTATTGGAAATATGATTTGTATAAACAATGTGGTAGCTGTTGCTACAACCGTTGGCGTATTAGGAAAAGAAGGACAACTTATGAAAAAAGTATTACCAGCTTTTTTACTTATATTGGTATTATATGGGCTAGCAGCCCTGATGTATACCCACTATCTATTCCCTAACTTTGGTGTACTGGTTTAAGTTGTTATTATAGAAAGCCACTTTGAAAAAAAGTGGCTTTTTTATGTGATAAAACACCAAAAAAGTATAACAAAAAAAACTTGATAACATATAATGATATAGAAAAATGAAAGGAGGAGAAGCATGTACCCTAGTTATGGAGGACCTAATCCTATGGCACCTATGATGAGCCTACAAGTACCAGAACCTCCTGCATGTCCTGGAGGAACAATATATACAATTCGCCCT
Source organism: Clostridium formicaceticum (assembly GCF_001854185.1). Lineage (NCBI taxonomy): Bacteria > Bacillati > Bacillota > Clostridia > Peptostreptococcales > Natronincolaceae > Andreesenella > Andreesenella formicacetica. Next base: position 4,494,330 of record NZ_CP017603.1, on the reverse strand, counting down.
GGAGATACAATGTTTCGTATTGCAAATCGCTATGGCATAGAACTACAAGCATTAATTAGAGCAAATCCACAAATACCTAACCCAAATGTTATTTATGTAGGACAAAGAATATGCATTCCTGCCGTTGTAACGCCACCACCACCGCCAGCAGTATTTTGTCCTGATGGAACGATTTATATTGTACAACGTGGTGACACCATGTTTAATATTGCTAGAAGATTTGGTGTAACTTTGCAGAGATTGATTGAAGCAAATCCACAAATTCCTGATCCAAATGTTTTGGATATTGGCCAAAGAATTTGTGTTCCAGCGCCAGATATACCACTTCCTGAAGGTATACGTAGAGTTATATTAAGACCAGAACGTACCGGTGTTTTAGGAGGCATGGCCTTTGTGAGTTTACCCGGTGCTATCCTTTGGATCAGTACCTTTGGCTTACCAGCTCCTGCTACAATTGATCCTAAGTTAAAGTGTTACTATGCATGGGTAGTAGACAGAGATAGAGATCGTTACTACAGAGTAGAATTAAAGGATAGTGGCGTATCTGATATCATGGTAGGCTATGGCAAAACGACTGGAAGTTTTGTAAGTTACGATGAAGTGATTGTTACGGCAGAAGCCACTATATCTATAGATAAGCCAACTGGGCCAGTTGTATTAAGAGGAACCATTATACCTTAAAAATGAGATAAAAATCCTGTAATCTATAAATTGGTTACAGGATTTTTAAATTTCTTCCTAACTTAAATTTATTTTAAAAACCATATATAGTATAATAGAATAGAGACAAAATAGTACGCGCTTGATATCCAATAAGAAAGATAATGTTATCAACATAATAGAAAGGGGTACATATTGGATGGAAAATGAAAATACAATGATCTGTGTAACCCAACAAAAAACCTGCGAAAGATTGATAAAAGCTGGTGTACAAATAAAAGAAAAGCAAGGAGGAGGAATTTTTGTTGTTCATGTGGCGCCTATAGGATGGAGTATATTGGGAAATTCTAAAGAAGGAGAAGCCTTAGACTACTTGTTTGATATTTCTAAGGAAGTTGGCGCACATATGACAGTTCTGCGTTCTTCTGACGTAGTAAAGACAATTATTGATTTTTGTCAAAAACATAATATAAAAACGATTGTTCTAGGGGAATCAAAAGAAAAATCTACTGAGAATAACATCATTATGAAGCTAAGCAAAAAGATATGTAATGATGTTGATTTAAAAATAATATCTACTGATTAATCAATTTAATCAATGAAATAGAGATTTCTATGAGAAATCTCTATTTCATTTTAAAGAATGTATAACTTCGTTATTCGTGGCAAATAAAAAGATAGTAAATTACTTTCAGCAACAGCCTAGAAGAAAAAATAGCATAAAGCTAAAAAAGGAAGGATATAGATGAAAAAAGACGTTTTTTTATATAGAACTTATTCTGATTATCTTAGAGAAAAATATGGAGAAAAAGTATATAAATTACCTATAAACCTACCTTTAACCTGCCCCAATAGGGATGGAAGGCTAGGTCAGGGGGGGTGTACATTTTGTGCAGAAGTAGGGACTGGTTTTGAGAATCTACCTAATTCTTATACAGTAGCACAGCAACTAGAGAGTAACAAGAAAATTATCCGAAAAAAGTATAAAGCTAAAAAATTTATTGCTTATTTTCAAAATTTCACCAACACATATCTTCCACTAGAAGATTTTAAAAAATATGTACAGGAAGCAGTAGGGGAAGATATTGTAGAGATAGCTATTTCTACAAGACCTGACTGTATTGACGAAAACTATTTAATATTTTTAAAGGAAATAAAAGATAAATATGCCATAGAAATTTCTATAGAGTTGGGTCTTCAAACCGTAAATTACCATAGTCTAAAAAAAATCAACAGGGGTCATACCTTGGCAGAGTTTATTGACGCAGTTTTTTATATACAAAAATATGGTTTTGAAATATGCACCCATCTAATATTGAATTTACCTTGGGATGATGAGGATGATGTTATAGAAAATGCAAAAATTATTTCTGCCTTAAGGATACAACAGGTAAAGTTACATGCTCTGTACTTAGTGAAAGGAACGAAGATGGGAGAAATGTATGAAAAGGGAGAATTTCAAATTATTCCTGTAGAGACTTATCAAAAAAGAGTAGTGACTTTTTTAGAATATTTAGCCCCTAATATCATTGTGCAGCGATTGATAGGAAGAGCACCAGAAGAAAATAGCGTTTTTGTAAATTGGAATAGGAGCTGGTGGAAAATCAGAGATGAGATTCATGAAATGATGGAAAAAGATAATAGTTACCAGGGCAAGAGAGCCAACTACTTGGGGGGAAAAGCCTTAGACAATAGCTTATAAAAGTTATAAAGAAAATATTTAAAATTATGCAGGAAAATGTCAGAATTGATAGAATATTTATAGATATACGCCTATATACTTAGATTTTAATAGCCAAAGGCTGCGGTTGCCCCTTAGGATATTGAAATTAAGAGGCGTATATCTTTAGAAGGAAAATTATAGGCTGAATGCAGGTGGGAGGTTGAAAAGTGATAAAATTAGTTTTAGGTAAAAAAGGTAGCGGTAAAACAAGAGCTTTGATTCAGGATGCAAATGATTCTGTAAAAAGGACGAAGGGACATATTGTTTTTATTGATATAGACAATAGTCATATGTTTCAGATAGATTACAAGATAAGATTCATGCCATTAAAAGATTACAAGGTGAAAGATGAAGAAAGTTTTTATGGGTTTCTTTGTGGCATCATCGCTTCAAACTATGATGTTGAAAGTATATATATAGATGATTTGTGCAAAATTACAGAGAAACCGTTAGAAGATATGGAAAGTTTTTTTAATAAGCTGAGTGTGCTAGAAATAAAATATAATGTAAGCTTTATCTTTAGTATTAGTAGAACGGAAGAAAACTTACCCAGTTTTTTAAAAAAATACATCCGTCAAAATACGTAATAAAAGTGTAGGGCAGGCAAACTGCTCTATTATCTTGTGTAGAAAAGCCTTAGAATACAAGATATATGTAAAAATATGTATAAATATGAATATTGAGGAAATAATACAGTATCACTATAATACAAAAGCTTTTTATATTTATAAATTAAAAAAAACATGAAATAATGATATAATAGATAAGGTGTACTTTGATTTCGACTGTGGAAAAGTTTTGGCATAGTGGGGTGATAAATAGTGAATATGGAAAGTATCGAATGGAAAAAGTTTTTAATTCCCTATGAGCACGCAGTAGAGGAACTAAAAGTAAAGTTTAAGAGTATTAGAAATGAGCTTCGTACCATCGGAGAGTACTCTCCAATAGAGTTTGTAACTGGCAGGGTAAAAAAAGTATCTAGTATTTTAGAGAAAGCTAGAAAATTAAGTGTAAGTCCTGAAGAAATTTCTGAGAAAATAGAAGATATTGCTGGCATAAGAATTATGTGTCAGTTTGTTGAAGATATTTATACGGTAGTAGACTATATAAGGGATCGCGATGGAGAGGATCTGGAGATTGTTTTAGAAAAAGATTATATAACAAACTTTAAAGATAGCGGTTATCGAAGCTACCATTTGGTCATTAAGTATCCTATACATACAGCTTTGGGACCCAAAAACATACTAGCAGAAATACAAATTAGAACTTTAGCTATGAATTTTTGGGCAATTATTGAGCATTCTCTGAAGTATAAATATAAGCAACAAATTCCTAATCATATTGAAGATAGATTAAAAAAGGCAGCGGATGCCGCTTTTAAGCTAGATCAAGAAATGTCTGAAATACGTCATGAGATTAGACAAGCGCAAAAATTTTTTGAAGTTCGCTCTAACATTGTTTCAAGCATTCTGCAAAATATACAATCTCTTTATCTTTCAGGTAGGCTAAAAGAAGCTAATGACTTTCAAGAAAGATTTAATAGGCTTTGGGAAAAGGAAGATACCATGGAGTTAAAGATACTACATAAGGAAATTGATAAATTAACACAAAAGTATGAAACTTACGAATAAGTGTTTAAAGTATTCAAAGATGGGTGATAAGATGGCTTTATATGCAATAGGAGATTTACATTTAAGTAGTAAAGTAGATAAACCGATGGATATTTTTGGTCCTCAATGGACAATGCACCATGAGAAAATTAAAGAACACTGGTATAATAACGTAAAGCAAGAGGATACGGTGCTTGTTCCTGGAGATATTTCTTGGGGAATAAATATGGAGGAGGCAATGGAGGATTTAAAATGGATTGAAGCATTGCCTGGGAAGAAGATTTTACTAAAGGGAAACCATGATTATTGGTGGAGCTCCATTACAAAACTTAATGATACGTTTGCGACTTTAAAATTTTTGCAAAATAATTACTTTGCTTATGAAGATTATGCTATATGTGGCACTAGGGGATGGATTTCTCCTAATGGTAATAAATTTACGCAACAGGATGAGAAGGTTTATTATAGGGAAGTTCATCGATTGAAACTTTCTTTAGATAGCGCTAAAAAAGCTGGTTATACAAAAATAGTCTGTATGTTACATTATCCACCTACCAATGAGCAGCATGAACCCTCCTTATTTACAGAAGTATGTGAGGAATATGGCGTAAGCATGGTGATTTATGGGCATTTGCATGGAAAAGAGTCTTATGATGCAGGGGTTAAAGGGATATATCATGGCATACCCTATTACTTAGTTTCCTGTGATTACTTGGAATTTCAGTTATATCAACTTTTATAAAGAAAAAATAGCAACCTAAAAGTAGGCTGCTATTTTTTCTTTATAGTTTGAAGAATTTTATAAAAAGTTATTACAGCCAAGTACGTTGGCGATTTTATGGCGAACCATTTCTTTGATAGCTGATCTGCCTTCTCCCATATATTTTCGAGGGTCAAAATTGCCAGGATTTTCTGCAAGGCTTTTGCGGATAGCTGCTGTCATGGCCAAACGCAAGTCAGTGTCAATATTGATCTTACATACCCCCATTGAAGCTGCTTTACGAAGCATTTCTTCTGGAACTCCTTGTGCACCTGGTATGTCACCGCCATACTTGTTACATAGTTCTACAAACTCTGGTAATACTGTTGAGGCACCATGAAGCACTAATGGAAAACCAGGTAATAGACTTGCAATTTTTTGTAGTCTTTCAAAATCTAAATTGGGATCTCCTTTAAACTTATAGGCACCATGACTGGTACCAATAGCAATAGCTAAAGAATCTACTCCTGTTTTTTCAACAAACTCTGCTGCCTGTTGAGGGTCTGTAAAAGCAGCATCTGCAGCACTGACATTAACAGCATCTTCAACACCAGCTAATCGGCCTAACTCAGCCTCTACTACAACACCTCTAGCATGAGCATACTCTACCACTTGCTTTGTAAGTGCTATATTTTCTTCAAAGGGATGGTGAGAAGCATCGATCATAACAGAAGTGAAGCCATCATCAATACATTGTTTACATATTTCGAAGTCTTCACCATGATCTAGATGCAAAACAATAGGTAGCCCAGAATCTTCTACAGCTGCTTCAACTAGTTTTTTTAAATACTTTGGATTAGCATATTTTCTAGCACCAGCAGAAACCTGTAGGATAAGAGGAGCTTTTTCTTCCTTAGCAGCATCAACAATACCTTGAATAATTTCCATATTGTTTACGTTGAAGGCACCGATGGCAAACTTACCATCATAAGCCTTAGAAAATAAATCCTTACTAGTAATTAATGGCATATTACATTCCTCCTAAAATATTAATTTATATATAGCGTAAATAGCTAGTTGCAGACAAGAAAATTCCCTTTAACAGGCTAAAACAAAGAGGGTTTTAAATAAGGGCATTTATCTAAATTATGTAAAATATTCTAATGAGTCAACTAGATTGTATCATAAGCCTTTTATTATCGTCAATCCTAAGAAAAAACTAACAAAGAATTATATTGATAGAATTCTTAAATTTATCAAATAATATTATTTATACACATATATTTATAGCATAGAACTTTTTCATTTACAGTTATTTTTACACAAGTTATAATAAGATATGTAGAGGTATGGTCTAAAGTAATAAGTTTTTTATAATTTTCACTAGGAATTTTAGGCAAAATACAGTAAAATATTATCAAGAGACGAATACAATCAAATTAAAGGGTTTTATTTAGTTCTTGAAATCCAGAGGAATAGAGGTGGAGAAGGGTGAAGGTAAAGGCGCATATACCGAATATGTTTACTTTTTTTAACTTAACTCTAGGTATCCTAGCAATTGTTAGTATAATAAATGAATCCTATACTGTTTCAGCATTATTAATTTTGGTAGCAGCATTTACAGACCGTCTAGATGGGCAGTTGGCAAGAAAGTTAGATGTTGAGAGTGAATTAGGGAAAGAGCTGGACTCGTTGTGTGATTTGATTTCCTTCGGAGTTGCCCCAGCAGTATTGATATGGAGTTTTCATTTGGCAAAATTTGGTGTTATAGGAATATTAATCATGGTAATTTTTGCGATTTCAGGAGCTTATAGACTAGCACGATATAATATTATGGAATTTGAAGGTGTCTACATGGGGATACCTATCACCATGTGTGGAGGAATCTTGGCATTAATTACATTATATTCTATTAATTATCAAACCAACGTACATTTTATAGGAATGATGACTTTGTTCCTATCATACTCTATGATAAGTAAAAAAATTAAATTAAAGAAAAGATAAAGGCTCCTTTGCTAGGAGTCTTTTCATTACAATATCTAGATTATGCTACAGTAGAGGGTGTTCAAAGTGAAGTATGTAGAAGGTGAAAACATATTTGAAAAGTTTTTTCAGCAAAGACAGAGTTTAATCCAACAATTTAGAAAAGGCGACATTACAAAAAAAGAATACATAGAAGAAGGCTATGCTTATATAAAACGGATGAATATTCAGCCCTTCAAACGGGTAGATAACTTTAATAAAGCGATTTATAATTACCAGTACTATAATAGTATGGCTAAGTATTGTTATCTAAAGGCAAAAGAAATAAAAAAGTATGATAAACATCCTGAAATGCACAAAGACTACTTGGACAAAGTAAATTATTACTACCACAAAAAAGATCAGAGCACTTTAAAGGCAGTAGAACTATTGGATTTTTATGATGTGGAGGCTTACTATATCAAAGTAACGTCTACTCATTTAAAAGAGAATTTATTTGAAGTAGTCTTCAAAGATTATGAGGATATTATACTACACTCTAGAAGTCAAAGTCTTTTAAATAGACTGCAGGAGGAGGGGGTATTTAAAGAAGGTATTAGGACTTCCTTAATAGAAAACTATATTAATGCAAAATATTAATAGTATTTATAAAAAATAAGGAGGGATATCATGTATAAAATTGTTACTGCTGACAGATTTCTTTGGGAGGGAATCAATTTAGAAGGAAAAATTATTTTAGAAGGAGGGACTAGTTGGGGAAATACTACTAGACTCATTGCTAAAAAGGTTTCAGAAAATAATTGGAACACTGAATTGATTTCTGTTGATATTGATGATAGTCACTTTAATGAAATTGAAAAAGATATTCAACCTGTTTTTAAAAAGTTGAATTTAAGGAGGGGGGATTTGAGTGATCTATACTTTATTCCTTCTAACTCTATTGATGTGGTTATCTGTAATTATACGCTTTCTTCTGTAGAGCAATTTCCTTTACGGGTGATGAAAACGTTAAAAGAGTTTTATAGAGTTTTAAAGACAGAAGGTCAATTACTGGTCACAGAGGAAATGCCTATCTGGTCGGTGGATAGTAAGGATTATACCTATTGGTCTAAAAGACTTAGGATTATAAAAAGTATTAGCATATTAAAAGCAATGGCTACTTTTAATGAAATACATCCCAGTGATTTAGAAGAGGGATTAAATATTATAGGATTTAAAAATATTCATTGGAGAGAGTTCAATGAAAAAATCAATGCTGAAATGGCAGTAAAGTTTTTAGATAAGAAAAAGCAAAACCTAATCAAAGGTTCTAATGACTTAGAAAATGAAAACTTGACAAGGGGGTTTGTGGATTTAACAGAAAAGCTAGTAAAGAAATTTGAAGAAACAAAGGAGTTCTTAGCTCCAGCTTATATATTAAAGGCAAATAAATGATAAAATTTTGATTATATTCCAAACTTAGGCTATAATATAGTGACGGTTAGTTGTACCGATCACTATATTTTTTGTTTTGATGACATAAACTAATTATATGGATTAAAACTTCAATGAAAAGTAATGGGAGTGAAGAGATGCTAAAGAAAAAAGAAGTTGTAGAATTTAAAATAGAAGATAGTGAATTTGGCGGTAAAGGGTATGGTTATGTAGGTGATGTAAAAGTTACGGTAAAACATGGTATACCGGGACAGTTGGTAAGAGCTGCTATCAAAAAAATAAAAAAGAAGCAGGCAGAAGCTCAAGTTTTAGAAATATTGGAGAATTCTCCTCTAGAGGACCAATCTCCATGTCAGCATTTTGGAAACTGTGGTGGATGTTTTCAACAAACAGTGGCCTATGATGAGCAGCTGCAATTGAAGGAAAAGCAAGTAAAAAGACTTTTTGAAGAATTTGCTATTAAAAATTACACGTGGTTAGGCATAGAAGGTAGTCCTATAGCTTTTGATTATAGGAATAAGATGGAATTTTCCTTTGGAGATGAGGAAAAGGGTGGGCCTTTGACTCTAGGGATGCACAAAAGAGGAAGACATTATGATATTGTCACAGTAGATGCCTGTCTTATTATGGATGAGGATTTTAGAAAACTATTAACAACAATCCTGGATTATTTTAAAGAAAAGAGTCTATCCTACTATAATACTCGAAGACATGAAGGTTATTTGAGACATTTAGTTATAAGAAAAGCTCATTTTACAGGAGAAATCCTAATAAACTTGGTAACGACAACGCAGAGTCAAATAAACATACAGGATTTGGTAGAAAAATTATTGACACTAGAATTACGCGGAAGCATCGTAGGCTTTTTACATACCTTCAACGATAATCTGGCTGACATTGTCCAAAGTGATAGAACAGATATCTTATATGGTAGGGATTATGTAATAGAAGAGCTTTTAGGATTAAAATTTAAAATATCTGCCTTCTCTTTCTTTCAAACCAATTCTCAAGGAGCAGAAAAACTATATTCTATCGTAAGAGACTTTGTGGGAGAAGCAAAGGATCAAGTTGTGTTTGATCTTTACTGTGGTACTGGTACAATAGGACAAATTGTAGCTCCTAATGCAGAAAAGGTAGTGGGGATTGAGATTATAGAAGAAGCTGTGGAGGCAGCAAGGGAAAATGCTAAGTTAAACAACTTAAGCAATTGTAGTTTTATTGCAGGAGATGTAAAGGAAGAAGTAAAAAAACTAACAGAAAAACCTGATATCATCATCATAGATCCCCCAAGAGCAGGAATCCACCCTCAAGCGTTGAAGGATATTATAAGCTTTGATGCAGAAAAAATTGTCTATGTATCCTGTAATCCTAAAACCATGGTTAGGGACTTGGTGGAATTAGAAGCCAGTGGTTATCAGATAGATAAGGTGCAGTTGATGGACATGTTTCCGCATACTCCGCATGTGGAGAGTGTTTGCAAACTTTCTAAGAATAGCAATAGCTTAAAAGAATAAAAATAGCAATCTATGTTGGATTGCCTACTGTTTGCCAACGCAATTTCTTACCCGTTGGCAGTGTAAATAATTTTGTGTATTCTCTTTCTAAGTACAATAACTTAAGTAACTTTAAGATTTGATTTAAATGCTGATTTTTGTCGATGAGTAATTTGTCAAATTAGTTCTGCTGTATAAATTACCCATTTAAAGCTAAGAATATACATTGTTTTTCCTAATAACAGGGTAGGGCTATGCTGAGGAGCAACCTGAGGGGTTATTAGGATTCTTTACAGGAACGGGTAGTCTAGTGGACTTCCCGTTTTCTTCGTTCCTGGGGGAACAAAAGCGTTAAACCTCAGGGGTTTGGGGACAGCGTCCCCAAGTTAAACAACATCCTCTTTTTTGAATAATATATTTAGTTGGCTTAGTACCCTATCCCAATCTCCATAGCCCCTAGTCCACTTCTTACTAACTCTTTCAGTAGCTAGATATAGCATTTTCATAAGACTTTCATCAGTAGGGAATATCAGTTTTGTTTTAGTTACTTTTCTAAACTGGCTGTTTAGACTTTCTATGGCATTGGTAGTGTACATAATCCTCCTTATATAGTCTGGAAACATTAGAAAGGTTGAAATATTATCCCAATTATCTTCCCAGCTTTTAATCGCATTCGGGTATTTATTGCACCATTTTTCCTTAGCATGAAGTAGATTTTCTAATGCCATTTCTTCATTCACTGAGGTATAAACAGCCTTTAGATCTGCTACGAATGCTTTCTTGTCTTTGTAGGGTATATATCGCATACTCGCCCTAAGCTGGTGAATAATACATCGCTGTATTTGGGCAAAAGGATACACTGCTCCAATGGCTTCTTTAAAGCCACTTAAACCATCTACACAGAATATTAAGACTTCTTGTACTCCTCTATTTTTGAGATCATTAAGGACTGAGAGCCAGAACTTGCTACTCTCATTTGCTCCTATCCAAATACCAAGGACTTCTTTTACTCCATCCATATTTACACCCAGCACCACGTAGGCTGCTTTAACTACTACTTGTTTATCTTCTCTTACTTTGTAGTGTATTGCATCCATGAATACGAAGGAATATCTCTTTTCTAATGGTCTGTTTTGCCATTCAGAGACTAGGGGTAAAATTCTGTTGGTTATGTTAGAGACCATATCAGCTGAAATATCCACATCATACAAGTTTTTTATTTGCTCTGATATATCTCTAGTGGTCATGCCTGCAGCATAAAGTGCCATTACTTTTTCTTCTATACCAGTTACATTCCTTTGATATTTAGGTATTATTTTGGGATCATAATCCCCATGTCTATCCCTTGGTATATTTAGATCAACAGGTCCTAATTCTGATTTTATGGTTTTCTTAGAATATCCATTTCGTCTATTCGGGGTTTCTTTATCGGACATATCATATCGATCATATCCTAGTTGCTCATCCATCTCTGCTTCTAAAGCTTCCTGTAATACATCCCTGAACATTTCTTTCATGGCTGCTAATACTTCATTTGGATTACTAAAATTTTGTTCCTTGATGTAATTTTTCAATACTTCCTTTGGTATATTCGACATAAAAATACTCCTCCTAGAAAATTTTGGTATTTTATCATTACCTCAATTATTGTCTAGAAAGAGTATACTTAATCTGTTTACACAAAATTTTCTACAGGCTCCCATATTATCGGAATAAAGCTGAATTTAGGGGATAATTTTGAGGGTAGTATTGCTGCTATCCTCTTTAAGTTAACTGCTATTGTAGTTAATTTTGCTTGTGAAGACATGCTTTTTAGACTATACCCTCGGGCACGGTTTAACCCATGGAAATTTTACATATCTCCTTTTCAAAATAATGTCTATATGCCTGTTTACCAATTTTATCTTTCCTATGTTTTTTTCTTACTGTTTTATTACCTTGATTGCAGAACCATTCATCGGAGTCTTTATTGTAGCTAAACCTTTCTTCATCAATCTTATAAGCCATCTCACTTACTGGAATATATGGCTTTGCTTCAATTTTTTTATTTTATCTAACATTGGCTTTCTAAAGTATGCTTTATCACCATATACTTCTTTAGTATTTAATCCTGTTTTCTTTGTCAATTCTATTAGTTCATTAAATCTTGTTCCATCTACATATGCTCCATTGGCTATTGTAATGACTGTAATTATTCTTTCATCTGTTGTAATAATCTGCTCATCTTTATACCCAAAGAAGTGCTCTGTTTTACTCTTATGACCTACTCTGGCATCTTGATCAACTATTGATCGAACTCCTCTTTGCTCTATAAATTTAGGATCTGATAGAATTTCTTTCGCATATACCAAATTAAGGAGGATTTTTCTTTACTTATTCTACTATCATCCATTCTTTTACTATGTATTTGAAGTGTTTTTCAGTGGTCTAGAAACGTTCCCATTCCCCTTGTCCTTCCCTGTCCTTAGAAATTAGTGTTAACAATTATTAACAATTTTTTAAAAAATATTCTAATTTTGGAAAAAAATTGTTCACATTTAGTCTATATAATTATCTACAAGGGAGGTGCATAGACTAGACATATTTTATTATATTCATTCAAAAGTGGACACGCTTTTCTTGATGAATTAATATTTGACAGATTGTCTAAAAGGTTAGGATACAAAGCGTGGAAACAAATGTAATCGATTCTCTTTAAAGAAAGGAGTGGATAATTTGCAGTTTGCTATAGTACTTATTATTTTTGTCTTTAGCTTAGGTATTTATGAACAAATAAAACATAATAAAAACTTAAACCGTATCAATCTTAGAATTAATGTAAACGGCACAAGAGGTAAATCCACTGCCACAAGACTCATTACTGGTATCTTAAAGGAAGCAGGAGTTAAGGTTGTTGGGAAAACGACGGGAACTAGCGCGAGAATTATTTATTGGAATAAGGAAGAAGAAGAACCAATCGAACGAGGCCGTCTAGGTCCAAATATTATAGAACAGAAAAATGTTATTAAAAAAGTGGCCAAGCTTGGTGCATCTGCATTTGTAACAGAGTGTATGGCTGTAAATCCTGATTACCAGATTACGTTTCAGGAGAAGCTTGTTAAAGCCAATATAGGAGTTATAGTTAATGTTCGTGAAGACCATATGGATTTGTGTGGTCCGACTTTGGACTTTATTGCAGAGTCCTTTACAGCTACAATTCCTCAAAATGGAACCCTTGTTGTAGCTAATAGCAGTTATAATGATTATTTTACGCAAGAGGCAAAGAAAAGAAACAGCCAGATAATTATTGCAAATGAAAAAGAAATCCCCGATGGTTATATGGAAAAGTTTAGATATATAATTTTCCCAGAAAACATTGCTATCGCCTTGGCTGTGGCTAAAGCTCTAAACATTGACAAGGATATTGCACTGAGGGGAATGTTAAACGCTAATTCTGATCCAGGAGCCTTAATGATACATCCATTAGACAACAAAAACCCAACGTATTTTGTCAATGCCTTTGCCGCCAATGATCCAAATTCCACATTAATGATTTGGAAGCATATAACGACGATGGGATATCCAACGGAAAACTCCATGGTAATTGTAAATTGCAGGCCGGATAGGGTTGACAGAACATTACAGATGGCAGAAGATGTCTTGCCAAATATGAATATTGATATTCTCGTTTCAATGGGAGAGTCAGTGAAACCAATTACCGAAGGAGTTAATACTAAAAAAATATCTCCACAGAAATACATAAATGCTGAAGGCTTGTCTCCACATGAGGTTTATGAATTAATTAAGAGTCATTTTATAAATAGAACCATTTTTGGCTTTGGAAACATTCACGGTGGCGGAGAAGAATTAGTTGAACTAATCATTCACGAAAAATTGAATCTAGAAATGGATCAAGTTCCACAATCAGCATAGAACCTTAAATTTGAAATAAAAGAATTTCAGTAAACATTCTATTATGAAGGAGGTAAAAAATTGCAAACTACGGATATTAGTACAGTCATCGTTTTGGGTGTAATTTTCAGCTTGTTATTTACAGAGATTACAGGAGTTTTACCTGCCGGCCTAATTGTACCCGGATATTTAACTTTACATATGAAAAACCCTCAGACTATATTCTTAACATTCTTTATCAGCATTTTAACGTATTTAATTGTTTATTTTGGAGTGAGTAAAGTCACAATTCTGTACGGCAAAAGAAAATTTACAGCTATGATAGCGGTAGCAATCGTAGTACAGTTTATGATATATGCAATATTACCATTTGATTATAGTACTATCTCTAGGTTGACGGCAGTTGGTATTGTTCTACCTGGATTATTAGCAAACACAATTCAGCGTCAAGGTTTAGTAACAACATTTTTAAGCACTGGATTGTTGATTGCAGTAACCTATGGGAGCACAATACTGTTAAATATCAATATATAGGAAAGGAGGAAGAAAATGAACACTTTATATGGGCTAATACATAGGAAACGGTACAGAAACACATCGAAAGCTGACAGAAAAAACAATCAGAGTGAAGCGCTTGCGGTTTTTAATGCTCTAACATTGCAAGAAAAATGTCTGTATCTTATTAAGATCAACAAGAGAAATACCAGCTATCAAGCACTTGTGCTAATGGGATTAGCTCTAATGATTATTGCTACGAATTATTATTTACTATGATTATTTAAGAAAGGAGTAAGATAAGTATGAAAAAAGAATTTATGAAAATTCTAGCTTTTATGATGTTGTTTACATTTTAAGATCAGCAAGGGAAATACTAGCTATCAAGCACTTGTGCTAATGGGATTAGCTCTAATGACTATTGCTACGAATTATTATTTACTATGATTATTTAAGAAAGGAGTAAGATAAGTATGAAAAAAGAATTTATGAAAATTCTAGCTTTTATGATGTTGTTTACATTTGCTATTGGTACAACTGCATATGCTTTTACCACAGGTTATAGTAATTTTGCGGAACTATATGCATTTGAAGATGCTGCCGAATATATAATTAAAACTACTGATATCGGGAGAGATACAACCATTTTGGCGATACACGGAGGCGGTATTCAAAGAGGTACTTCAGAATTAGTTGAAGCATTGAAAGGATACGGTAAATATAACACGTATTTATTTGAAGGACTTAAAACCACTAATAATGGAAGTCTTTTTTTAAAGGCTATCAACTTTGATGAACCAGAAGCTGTCCGTTTAGTAAAAAATTCAGATTATACTGTTTCTGTTATCGGAGTTGCCAGCGATAATGAAGTTACATATATTGGCGGTCAAAATAAAATATTGGCAGAATTGATTAAACTACACCTTATTAACAAAGGATATAAAGTAGAAACTTTAAGTATTCCCGATCGCATTGCTGGGGTTATGAACAGCAATATAGTGAATAAGAATAAATTATTTAATGACAGTTATCAGATTGGCGGCGTTCAAATAGCTATTTCAAAAGGTTTAAGAGATAAGTTCGTAACTGATTCCAGTATATTAAATGATTATTCAAGCTCCATTAATGAAGCCCTAAGCGTAAGCTGGCCCAAAATAGTTCCCCACTTGCAGAAAATTGGCAATACTCAAGGGACTCTAAATAAGTTTAACCCTTCAAAGAAAAACTTTGATAAGAAAATAGAGAATATATTAAAAAAAGGTGCAAAAACCCCTAAAGAATTAATTGAAAATACAAAAGAGTAACCTAAAAAAATACTCTTTGAATAACATAAAAAGGCCGATAAACTACGAAAATGTAGCCTTAAGCCTTTTTATGTTATACCTTTTGTATTATTATAGGGTAGCTTCTATTGAATACTGTTGACTGCCTCACTTATTGCTAAAACATAGTCTTTTAATTTATCATGATTATCGGATAAAAATTGTGTCCTCAAGCCCTTTGATATTTCCAGCTGTACCCCCAAGCCGCTCATATTCTTATTCACTATGTTGTTGGGGGATATGCCGGCCATATTCTTCGGAGCATCTAACACAGTAAAACCATACTTAGTCAAAGATTCCTTTATTTTGTTTCCCAATTCAGTATCCAGGCCTCCAATATAGGTGAATTCTTCTGAACCGGAACAACCGTGGATGGATAAAGTTGTTTTAGATTTCGAAACCATTTCCAATGCAGCTGGTTCATCAAATTTTTCCGAAGTAATATGTAACGCCGAGTTTCCTTTGCTTCTTAAACCTATATATGAATAATAATTATAATTATTGTGGGAAGATAAGGCGTAAGCCAATTCGGTAGTACCCTTTTCAATTTTCCCTCCATGAATGGCAATAATGATAACATCAGAATCTGTCACGTTCGTTTCAATTTTATAGTCCACATTTTCTATCGTATTTGAGATTAACTCTTTGAAATTGCGATAAATGTCAACAGAAGCTGCGGTAGTTGATTGAGTAAATATTAAAATGATCAGGCAACAGCAAACAATAAGTCGTGTAGAACTTAAAAAACTACATACGCTATTTAGCATCATATCCATCAACTCACTTTTCGACAAATGTATATGCTTCTATTATAATATTATGCGCCTGTGATGTCCATATTTATCAAAATTAATCAATAAAGAGGATGATTTTAAAATGACCCAATTTGAAAAACGAAATGTCATATGGTTAGTCCTATTGATTCTGTTAATGCTTATAGTACCATCCTATGGTTATAATAATGAGACAGAAATCCAAACGGTTTTACTTGCAGAAAGTTTAATAGGCAAACCTTTTACCCAAGAGGGAAATTCACCAGAGGAAGGATTTAATAGTACGGGGTTTATTCAGTATATTTTTAGAGAGGGGGAAAATATAGTTCTCCCCAAGTTGTCTTCCCAATTATGGAAACTGGGTAAAACTATAGAACGCAGTGAAATACAGCCTGGGGATGTTTTTTTCTTTACTGGAAGCAACAACCTAATACCAGCAATATATAAAGGCGATAATATCATTATCGTTGTAACGACCGGTGAAGGTGTAGCAAAACGGAATATAGCAGAGGATTCCTATTGGAGGGATCGGTATAAAGGTGCAAGACGCTACACAAATATAGTAGATGAATTACATCCTGCAGCCGTAAAAGCCCTTGAATTAGTAGGTTCTCCTTATGAGCTTGGAGGTAATGATCCAACTGGTTTTAATCATTCAGGCTTTGTACAATATGTTTTTAGTGAAGCAAACAATCTAAATTTTGCAAGAACATCGAAGGAACAATGGCGAGTAGGTATGGAAGTAGATATGGTTGCTATTGAATCCGGTGATGTACTATTCTTTCAAGGCAGCAGTGTACGACTACCGGGAATTTACATAGATAATGGTATTTTTGTTATTGTTACAACGAATGGGGTTGCGATAGTAGATCTCGAAACAAGTGAATATTGGGGACCCAGGCTGTTGGGAGCAAGACGGTTTACAAACAGTATTATTGAGGAATCCGTCGTAAGCAATCCCATTGTAGAAAAGGCTATGGACTTGCTTGGGACACCCTATAACCCAGATGGGCAATTACCAACTGAAGGCTTTAATACCACTAATTTTGTACGTTATGTTTTTAAAGACACCCTCGGCATACAACTATCTGTTTTTTCCGATAGGATCTATGAAGTAGGCGAATCCATTTCTAAAGAAGAGCTTCAAGCGGGAGACTTAGTGTTTTTTCAGGGAAGCAGTCTTATACCTGGTATCTATAGAGGAAATGGTATATTCATAGTTCAGACAACAGAAGGAGTTGCGGAAAGGGATATTGAAAGTGAGTATTGGTCAAATATATATGTAGGTGCAAAACGACTAACGGAGGCAGATATATATTATTCTCAGCCTGAAAATTATAGAGAACATGAGAATGCAGCTATTCGGGAAGCAATGAAATATATAGGAACTCCTTATTTGTTAGGTGGCGAGACAATGGATGGCTTTGACTGTTCTTATTTAATTCAGACAGTTTTTAGAGATGCTAAAAACATTTATTTGCCTCGCATAACTTATAAACAATGTGAGGTAGGTGAAACTATCGATTTTGAAAATAAGCGGTCTGGAGACGTTATTTATTTTTCAGAAAAATGGCAGGAAGGGATATCACATGCTGCGATTTATCTGGGAAATAATTATATCATTCATGCATCCGGTGATGAAGGTATGGTTACAATCAGTTATTTAGGAGAATATTGGATGGATCGCTATGCAGTCGTAAAACGCTTTGACTCCCTTAGTTTGAGACTGGATTCCAGAATAGTTGAAGAAGCATACAAAACCCTGGGGATGCCTTATTTAGCAGGAGGAAATACCATAGAAGGTTTTAATCACTCCGGGTTTTTACAATACGTTATGAAGGCAGGTTTAGATATAGATCTGCCAAGATATTCATTTCAACAATGGGCTTTGGGAAAGGAAATAGAAAGGGAAGATTTAAGTATTGGAGATGTTCTATTTTTCGAAGGGTCCGACAAGGTACTACTACCAGGATTATATATTGGAAATGAACAGTTTGTGATTGTAACAGAATCTGAAGGTGTAGCAATTCGTGATCTTAATATCTCAGATAGCTATTGGAGTCCACGATATGTTGGGGCAAGACGATATGAAAAAATCCAAAATAACCATTCTGCTGTTATTAAGGCTAAAGAATATATAGATGTTTCATTTGAAGGCTACACAACAGCACAATTTGTACAAAAGGTATTCGATGAAGCACCAAATATTGATTTACAACTACCCGCTACTGCCTATGAACAATGGAATTTAGGTCAAGCAATTTTACCTGATGCACGGGAAGAAGGAGATCTTATATTCTTTAGAAGCAATCTATCCGAAGATACACCGACTATGACGGGTATATATGTGGGAGAAGGTTCCTTTATCATACTTACAAGTACAGGGGTAAAAGAAAGAAACTTAAAATACCACCAGTATTGGAGTGAAGGATACTTGGGAGCAAGACGATTGTTTTAAACAATAATAGCAATAATCCAACTGAGCCGGGGCTTTTGTCTCGGCTCTTTAATAGGGAATAAAAAGGAATCAGAAGATGAGAAAGTTCATCTTTTGGATAGTTATTTTGAAAATTATTACAAATGGGTACCGATTTTTCTGGATTTTTTCGTATTTATCTTTAAGGACGAGGAGGAAAGAGTTTATATCAACAGTTCCTATAAGGTATATAACAAACCAAACTTTCACATGAACAATAAGGCTGGTTGTATGGATAAAAACTTCCAGTACTAGTAGAATATTGGTGCTAATGATATTTAAAGTACATTTTGAAGGGAATAGCAATGTTAGACATTAGAAAACAAGGAAACTTTTTAAATCCTACAAACTCCTGTGCTCAATATTATAGAGATATAATGGAGGTGATAGTATTGCAGCATCTAGGAAAAGTTCTAGTTGTAGATGACGATCCAAACATATTGGAACTAGTAAAGTTATATGGTGAAAAGGAAGGTTTTGAAATTGTAGGAATCAGTAATGGAGATCTGGTATTATCTGCCTTTAACAGAGAAAATCCGGATGTAATCATACTAGATATTATGCTTCCAGGAAAAGATGGTCTTACGCTATGTCGACATTTAAGGGAGATCCGTATGGTTCCCATTATTATGCTGACCGCTAAAGGAGAAGAAGCAGACCGGGTATTAGGACTGGAAATGGGTGCGGATGACTACGTGTCTAAGCCTTTTAGCCCCAGGGAGTTGGTAGCCAGGATCAAAGCTGTGTTGCGTCGGACAAAAACGCCTGAAATATTAACAAATTGGAATTTAAAATACCCTGGGCTGACGATTATGGCTGATATTAGAAAAGTATTCGTAGCCGACAAGGAAATAGAGATCACACCGAAGGAGTTCGAGCTACTTCTCTATCTTGCACAAAATCCCCTACGTGTTTTTTCAAGGGAAAATCTTTTATCTGCTGTATGGGGATATGATTACTTCGGTGATCAGCGTACAGTGGATGTGCATATACGTAGATTAAGAAAAAAACTTGCTTCTTTAACCCACGAATACTTAACAACGATTTGGGGTGTAGGTTATCAATTTACGGCTCCCTCAAAAGAGAGGGAAGAAATTTATGAATAGATATGTACAAAAAGGAAAAGTAATGGCTCAAAAACTAATTCAAACACTTATAAAGTTTGTGCTTTTCCTCAGACAATTTTTACGAAAGCAGTTTAATAAAAATATTTATACTAGAATATTATTTATGAATATATTATGTTTTGTTGTATGCCTTGCTGTATTAATTACAATCTTTGATTTTGCAGTAAAACAGGTAACTTATAATCAGATGCAACAGGAGACGCTGCGAAAAGCAAAGCAGGTAAACTTCGCTTTACTCAAGCAAAATGATTTGAAATGGCTGGGGCCATTTACAGATCAGCAGGATAATGATGACGACAATCAACAGAAGGTACTCACATCTTTATCTGATGTTTTTAACGCAAAAATTACAGTTTTTGATAGGGAGGGGAATATTGTAGCTACTTCTGCTAAACAAGAAGTAGTACCGGGCAGTCAAGTAGAAAAAAAATTTATTAAAACCATCTCTGATGGAGAAATCATAACTACAAAAATTATTGACAATAGAAGCGGTGAACTAGCGTTTATTGCTACTATCCCCATGGGAGACATCAAAGACACGATTGAAAACGGTATTTTACTGGAAATAAAACCGCCCCAAATTAATTCTGATATAAACAGGATACAGTTATATCTGATCGTGGGAGGAATATTTATGTTTCTCATGGTTATTTTTATCTCTGTATATCAAGCAATGCATATTTCCAAGCCGATTTCCAGATTAGCTACTTCTATAGCTGAGCTGGACAGCGAAAATTACGTTATACAAGAAGATGAGCCTGCTTTAGATGAAATCAAAACACTGACAAGTCAGCTTAATAAATTAAATGAAAAGATGCAAAAAGTACAGGAAGAAAATCAAAGGGGAAAAGAAGAACGAACACGGCTTTTTGCTGAAATTTCCCATGAACTCCGCACTCCTTTGACTTCTGTTCAAGGTTTTGTAGAAGCTATTCGGGATGGCATCGTTCAAGACAAAGATTTACTGGATAGATATTTGGAAATTATTTATACTCAAACTATGCATATAAACAGATTGGTAGACGATATATTACAACTAAGCCGTTTAGAAAGCGGTAACATAAGTCTCGAAAAAGTTCCTTTAGATTTAGTAACCCTGGCACAAGGAGTTGTTGTGTCCATTGGAGCAATGGCACAAGCTAGGAATACATCGGTTGTATTTGAGAAGAATATAGAAAGGGCAATGATATTGGGAGATATCGATCGAATTGAACAGGTGATTAGGAATTTATTACAAAACGCCATCAATGCTACAAAGGATGGAGAAATCACAGTTCGAGTAGAAATTTTACAGCATGAGGTGATCCTCATGATTAAGGATAATGGCATTGGTATATCCAGTGAAGAGTTGCCCCGTATTTGGGATAGGTTCTATCGAAGCAAAAACCAAAGAGGCAATGGTAAACTGCAACAAAGCAGCGGTTTGGGTCTAGTTATAGTGAAGCAATTGGTGGAGCTGCATCATGGGAAAATAGATGTGGAAAGCCAGTTAGGCAAAGGGACTGTTTTCTATGTGCGATTTCCAGCTGCTCTCATACCAATTCCTAATCCATATGTCGGAGGGCAGAATCCTTAGCGTATCATGAAAAGCTCCCTATTCCCCTTGATTTTCAAGGAAAATAGGGAGCTTTGTTCTTGGTTTAGCTAAATTAGCCCCTTATATTACACATAAATTACGTATATTATATTAAAATTCATTAATAATAAATAAATTGTCAAGGAAGACACTTGATAATGCAAACAGATTTCTTATTGATTTCGGTGGAATAAAAAGTGGCTAGAGGGGAGTGAATTATATGCATACCAATATGATAAAAAATAATTTTTATTTGCCTTACGGAAAAATTCAAGGAATTAATAATATAGAGATTCAAATAAAAAGAGAGAAATATGAACTCAACTATATTCAAGAAAAAAAAAGAAGGCACACGAAAAAGTTTCATATAAAAAATAGAGATATAGTATATAAACAACAGGTATTTCTATCACCTACAGAAGTATATTTAAACTATATTGGTAATGATAAAGAGTTTATTCAAGCATTAAGTATCAATGCTCATGAGATTTATGAGACAAAAGAAGATATTTTAGGAAAGAATCTTGATACAGCTATATAGGATTAAACAGGGGAATGATATTGGAAGCCAAGGGGACGTCAGGCTGCGACAAAACGGATAAAAGTACCATTGACTTTTTGAAGGTGGAGCCAAACTATACAAAATTGAACGAAATTTGAGGTTGAATCCCTAAATAAATTCAAAATACACCCAAAAGTGGGTATGGAAAACCATCCAATAACATTTTTGCGCAGTCTGACGTTTTGATTGCCACACCCATATAGGTATGATAGGATAAAAATGGGTGATAAATATGGTCAGAATAGCAAGAGAAAAAAGTCAAACAGGAATCTATCATATTATGTTAAGAGGGATAGATAAAAGAAATATATTTATAAATAATTCAGATTATGAAAAATTTATTGAGCATACTACGAAAGCAAAGGAAAAGGCAGAATTCACAGTATATGGATATTGTTTAATGACGAATCATGTACATATGTTACTTAAAACAGAATCAGAGGAGATAGGAGATGTCATTAGAAGAATAACTGTGGGCTATGCACAATACCATTAATCGCTTATTAAAAATCCCAATTATAAGGTCGTTTTTACTACTACGTTGTGGGTTTAAATAAATATACTGGATAAAAACCTATGCTCTTGTTGCTTCTAATGAAATTTTAACGAAACATTAAAGAATCAATAGTGTTTTATAGGCTAAACGCCTAGTGCATACACTATCTTGCCACCCATTTTTACTACTGGGTGGCAAAACTATTAGTGGATACTATTTAAAAAAATCTAGGAATAAAGGTAGTTGCGGGTTAAGGGTAAATGGTTATTTAATCCTTTAGAGAAAAGAATCTGGTGAATATCTAAGCCACTGAAACGGAAGGAAGCAGCACAAGAGTGTAAATACAGCTTCCACATACGGACAAATCGCTCATCATACATTTCTTTTACTTTATCTATATGCTTTTCAAATCTTTGAGCCCAATGATCAAGTGTCATGGCATAATGAATTCTGAGGCTTTCCACATCGAGTAAGTGAAAATCATATTCTGGAAGTTGCCATATTATTTCTCGGTAGGAAGGAATGTATCCCCCTGGAAAGATATATTTTTCAATCCAGGCATTAACTGGCCCTTCTTTTTGGTGGGTAATAGTATGTACTAATGAAAGTCCTCCATGGGTTAACATTTTATGTACAGCTTCCATATATACAGGCAAATTTGCTTTTCCAACATGTTCAAGCATGCCCACGCTGACAATCTTATCAAAGGTGCGTCCACTCTTTGCTAGTGCACGATAATCCATTAGTTCAACTTCCACTAGTTCCTCTAGATTTTCTTGCTGTATTCTTCGCTTAGTCTCATGATATTGTTGCTCACTTAAAGTAATTCCCATGGTATTAACCTGATACTGCTTTGCAGCCTTGATGATTAGCCAGCCCCAGCCGCTGCCGATATCTAGTAGGGTATCTCCTGGTTTTAGTTGTAACTTTTTGAGAACATGATCAATCTTCTGTAATTGTGCTTGATATAGTGAATCCTCTAAAGATTGAAAATACGCACAAGAGTAACTCATAGTTGCATCTAACCAAAGAGAAAAAAATTCATTGCCAAGATCATAGTGTTGTTGTATATCTTTTTTCTGCTTAGACAGTGAATTTGCCTTCTGCAATATAGATAGGGCTTTTTTTACTGCATGGTTTGATGGCAAAAAATGATCCTGACTAGAGAAGGCTAGCTTTAGTGCATCTCTCATGTTTCCCTCTATTTCGATTATGCCATCTACATACCCTTCGCCTACAGCTAAAACAGGATCATGAAAAAATTTTTTAATATCCATCTGATCTTGAAAAACTATTCTACAAACACATTCTCCACTACCATAATATTCTACTGTTCCGTCCCAGTAAGCAACCTCAAAAGAACCATGACTCATTCGACTTAATGCTTTATGTAATACTTGTTTTTCCAATTAAGCCCTCCTTCCCACAAAGAGATTAAATTTTCCTTTAATTATATTATTTTGCTATGTGGTAGATTCTATGTATTATTCAGTATTTTTTTCTTAGTCTTATTACATATATTAAAAAAAGTCTACTGAAAGGTGAAATTAAATAGGAAATATAGTCTTAATGAATCAAATATGAAGGGAAATAAGTTAGCAACAGTTTTGGAGGGTGGTGAATGATGTTTAATGATTCGTCATAATCGGAACGGCACTGCGTAGAAAATAAGCTGGGCTTTAAATAAGATGGTAATTAATACAATCCTATTATTGCTACAACTAATATAATTATTTCATATTACAAATAATACTTACTAGAAATAGCATTAGCTATATAAAGAATAAAGTTGATTGGAGGTAAAAAATAATGCAAGAGAATATTCTTCAACAAATTACACAAAAACCAATGGGGTATCAACAGGTAACCCCAGACATAATGCTTTTAGAATTTCCCTTTGTGAATGTCTGTATTATTGGAGACCCTAAAACGAATAATGGTGAATGGGTACTTATTGGTGCAGGTATGGCTCACACTTCTAAAGATATCATCCAAGCTGCTGAAGCACGTTTTGGAAAAGGAAGTCAGCCCAAGGCTATTATACTTACTCATGGACATTTCGATCATGTGGGAGCTATTATGGAACTCCTTAATCAATGGAATGTACCGGTTTATGCACACGAATTAGAGCTTCCATATCTGACAGGTGCTATGGATTACCCTCCTGCAGACCCCACCGTAAACGATGGATTGATAACAAAAATATCACCCACTTTCCCAAATAAGAGTATAAATTTGGGTAATCGTGTTCGGCCACTGCCTGCAGATGGAAATGTACCTTCGATGCCCGGTTGGCGCTGGATTCATACCCCAGGCCACTCACCTGGTCATGTTGCTTTATACCGTGAAAGTGATAGGACATTAATTGCAGGGGATGCATTTACTACATTAAAACAGGATTATGCTGAATCAGTACTTGCAAAGGAAAAAGAAGTTAATGGACCTCCTGCATATTTTACTATGGATTGGCAGGCAGCAGAAAAATCAGTAAGGACGTTAAAAGACTTACACCCTCAAATAGCTGTTTCAAGTCATGGTCGCCCCATGGAAGGTAAGGAGTTAAATGAACAACTGACAAACCTTGCAAATAATTTTGCAAGCTTGGCTGTGCCGAACTACGGAAAGTATATACAATAACTGTTACCACAGTGTAAAAGCTCCAAAGTATATTACTAGAAGATAAAACATAAGTGGATAGAAACTATTTTGGGATTATAGGCTATAGCTAAAAAAAGATATTTATCCTTTGGTGTATTGTTAAGATACCTACTTCTATTGACCAAACTAAGTGATCAACACAAAATTACGGAGTGCCCTCTGAAGTAAGTCTCATTTTATATGTTCACAAAATAAAAGAGTCTTAAAGGGAGATCCTAGCATAAAATACAGAGAAATGAGGGAGAAATAATGAGAGTAGTGGTAACAGGAGCAGCAGGTAAAATCGGTCGATGGACTGTAAGAACAATCTTAGATGCCGGTCATGAAGTTATAGCTTCAGACAGAATATTGACAGAAGAATCCGCATCTAAAAACTTTATTCAAGCTGAATTACGTGACTATGGACAGGTATGCCAGCTTTTGATGGGGAGCGATACAATAGTACATCTTGCAAATATTCCTACAGATGTGAGGAATACATCACAGGCAATATTCGAAAATAATATGATTGTTAATTTTAATATACTTGAAGCTTGTAAAGATCTTATTATTCCTAAACTTATATGGGCTTCAAGTGAAACTGTTTTAGGATATCCTTTTGTTCCAGAGCAGCTTAATTATCTTCCATTAGACGAAGAGCATCCAACTGCAGTGAAATCATCATACGCTATGGCAAAATTGTTAACTGAACATCTCTCAGGAATGTATCATAATTTCACTAATACACAAATAGTTGCACTACGTTTCGCAAATATATATGAGCCTGATGAATATGCAAAAATCCCTGTAATGCATTGGAATGAACAACAAAAAGATATTCAAAAGAAAAACGCATGGGCTTACTGCGATGTTCGTGATGCTGCAAGAGCTTGTCTTCTTGCAGTAGAGAGCAATAATTTGGGAAATCAAGTCTTTCATATAACTGCTCCAGATACAATTATGCCAGATCCTAGTCAAGATTTAGCAGATAGGTTCTTTCCAAATGTACCTTTAAAGAGACCCATACAAGGCTATGAGAGTCTAATGGCAATAGATAAGGCTCGTAATATCCTTGGTTATGAACCGCAGTATACATGGCGTAATGTACTAAATAAAGACGGCACACTGAAGGCCTTACCCCAAGACCAATTTACTTTGACAAATATATAGTAATAGGATTCTGTAGAGATAATATAAATCATACAAGGGTAAGACAAAATTTGCTTTACCCTTGATATAAAGTCCCAACTTACATCATCTTAAAAAGCAGGGGTTTGAAATATATGATACAACTAATCCCTACTATGAATTGTTGTAATTACCCTTCGATAAAGAAACATTAAAACCAAAATTTAAAGAAAATGACGAATTAATTAGAGTTGAGGAAAAAGGAATAACCTTATACTACTCAAATCAATGTCCTCATACTGAAAAATATGCACCCATAATTGCAGACATTGCAAAGAAAAGGGGTATAGAATTTATTTTAATAAAATTTCAATCCAAGGAAGAAGTACAAAAGGCACCTGCACCATTTACTACCTATAGTCTCTTCTATGAGGGAAAATTTGTTACTAATGAGATACTATCCGAGAAAAAGTTCATAGATTTTCTTAAAAAAATTTACAGTAGATGTACGTAATAAGTAAACCAGCAAGCAGGATGATGCTTGCTGGTTATAACCTACATCTCTTCGATAATATTACGGACCCATTTTTTAGAGATTACTCTTGGGATGCCAATAAGGGCCTTGACGATTTCCTCAAGGGATACTAGAGCTACCACCCAATACACTGGCAGCTTCAATACCAAAGCCCCCAAAAAGGCTAAGGGTACACCAATTAGCCACACACTTCCCATTTCTAAAAACAAAGAAAATTTTGTGTCTCCACCGCCCCTAAGAATACCAACAACTAATATAGCGTTAAAGACCTTAGCGCCCATTACTACAGAGAACACCATCAAAATTCGAATTGCACTGTGACGTACTACCTCTGAAATATTGAAGAAGGATACTACAAAGGGGGTTGACAGGAATAAAGTAATTCCGATGAATAATCCAACTAGCACCCCTAAAATAGAAAACCTTTTAGCATAGGATATGGCCTTCTCCTGATGATTAGCACCAATTTCATTTCCAATCATGACTGTACAAGCATTGGCGATACCAAAGGCAATGACCATAAAAAGATTTTGTACTGTGTTGGAAATATGGACTGCTGCAACCGCCTCAGTACTGATTCTTGCATAGGCTGCCAAATACATGGTCATCCCTAATGACCAAAAACCTTCATTTAAAATAACCGGAGATGTAGTTTTGAAAAAATTTCTAAGAAAACTCTGGGATAGATCCAGCATCTCTTTTACTTTCCCTGCCAATGGATGTTCCTTAGAGTAAATAATCCATAGAAGTAAAAGCATCTCTATAATTCTAGATAATAATGTAGCAAAGGCTGCCCCCTTTACCCCCATCGGAGGAATGAAACCCATGCCAAATATAAATAAATAGTTTAAAATAGTATTTGTAATCAAAGAAATACTACTGATAATCATGGGAAGCTTTGCTTCACCAATACTTCTAGCACCAAAAGAATAGGAGAAGCTTATGGCAGTAGCCAAATAGCTTAAGGATACTACAGATAAATAAGTGCTACCTAATGCAATTGTCTCTATGTCTCTTGTAAAAAACTTTAAAACCATTTGTGGTAGGAATAAAGCAAGACCTGCAAAAACAAGACTAATAATTCCGCCAAATACTAAAGCAATTCCCAGAACTCTTCGTATATTTGCTACATCCTTCTTACCCCAAAATTGAGAAATAAAAATAGATGAGCCACTATTGATTCCAAATAGAAGAAGAACAAATATGAAAAAAAACTGATTGGCTAGACCTACTGCCGCAATTTCTATCTCTCCTACTTTTCCGATCATTACAGTATCTACTAAGTTAAGAGAGGAAGAAATAAGGTTTTGCAGTGCGATTGGAAGAGCGATAGCCAATAAAGTTTTATAAAACTGTTTATCCTTTATATCTTTTATAACCATAAACGTACCTCTTTTCTTTTATCATTAAAAAGCCTGCTTTTCCATTGTACATAATTTCTTGGTTTTTTTCTAGAATTGTTTTTGCCCAAGGATAATTAAACTGCAAACAAATTATTCTCTTTAAAATTATTTTATTTTAAATTAGGATAGAACTTTATATTTAAGGGTTTCAATAGAGGTTAAGCATTTTGGAAAAGAATATTCTAAATAAGATTACTGGCGCTAAACTGGACAAAAATAAATAAATTCACTATTTATCAAGAAAGTTGCACATAAGAACACTGCTGTGATTCCGATTTTAAATATATATGGAATAGGTAGTAAAATGCAAAAACAATTACCAGGATTAATGGTAACATATGGATGCATCTATGTATCAGCAAATATAAAAGAGCCGGGTGTAATAAAAATGCATGGAGATATTTTTAGAATCGTTTATGGTGTTAGAAATCCAAATGAATATCGACCGATGCTGGAAGAAATAGCAAATGACTTAAAAGAGTCAGGAATAACTGGAATTATATCAGACAATATTCAAAGAGATTGCCTACAAAAATTTTCATATGTGTCCCCAATGGCAGCTTGTGGGCTATATTATGATTGTACTGCTGAAGCAATGCAAAAACAAGGAGAAATAAGAGAATGTTTTGTATCATTGATTAGAGAGATAAAATTATTGGCAAATGCAATGGGTGTCTTTTTCACAGTAGATATTATTCCAACAAATTTGGATATTCTTGATGGATTAAGCCCGACAGCTTCTATATCTATGCAGAGAGACTTTAGCATAGGGAAACAATCCGAAATTGATGGTCTTATATTTGAAGTAGTTCGCATTGGAAATAAAATTGGCGTACCTCTTTTAAATTATGAAAAAATAACAAGAAAATTTGGTTTTAAAGATATATAATTAAAAATCAGTAGGAGTTGATCCTAGTTTGTGGACTGCAGGAAAATTCTGTTGCTATAACAAAGGTTTTCATACAAGTATGAAAAAAATGGCTGGAAATACTATTAAAATATAATAGGATTAAGGTCAATTGTTTTGCTAAGAAAAGAACTTATCTTACATATATAGTGAATACAATAAAAAGCTCCAGATGGTGGGGCAGAAAATACCTGCTAGCAGTAGCTTAAGGGAGAATTCATTGAAAGTTGATTATGCAAATGCAAAATAAATTGGAAATAACAAAATATTAAGCAGTGGAATCTCAGAAGAAAATTAGTTTGATATTTATAAAGATACTGCTTATTATAGTAGCGTATTATTTCTCGGATTTTGAGGAAATGGACTGGAAAACGCTAAGGTTAGTGCCTCAGGAGTTAGAAAGAGAATGGTATTTAGTGGGTATTGTTGTGCGGTTCCTGGTGATATAAATGCCTCAAGGTTAATTTTCTTACCATCTTTTAGTTCGACGATATAATAGAACTCCCCTATAAAAACTGTTGTAAATAACTTGTCTTCAGGAGAATATTTTTTTGTATTGATGTAATAAACTAGAGAATATTCAGGTTTTCGATTGGATATATACAACTCTAGGTTTATTTTACCTGTAAGACCTATCCGCTGCCCTCAGGGTGACAATTTTCACGCAGTCTGACGGTTTTGATTGCCACACTCATATAGGTGTGATAGGATAAAAGCAGATTGTTAGAAAGGAGCATGATATGATTTATTTAGACTATAATGCAACAACGCCAATAGACAAAGAAGTGGCAGACGCTATGCTTCCCTATCTCTATGGAGGTTTTGGGAACCCTTCCAGCACTCATGAATTAGGTGTTACTGCTAAAAAAGCTGTTGAATATGCAAGGAAGCAGGTGGCAATGATATTAAATTGCTCGCCTGAAGAAATAATCTTTACAAGTGGTGGAAGTGAATCAAATAATACTGTTATTAAAGGGGTAGCCTTTACCTATAAAAATCAAGGCAATCATATTATAACTACCCAAGTGGAACATCCTGCTATTATAAACCCATGTAAGTTTTTAGAAAAACTAGGCTATGAAGTCACCTATTTGCCGGTTGATAAATATGGTATGGTAAACCCTTTGGATGTTGAAAAAGCAGTTACTGACAAAACCATATTGATTACTATAATGCATTCTAATAATGAAGTTGGTACTATTCAACCAATAGAAGAAATAGCAGAAGTTTGTAAAAAGTATAATATTCTATTCCACACAGATGCTTCACAGTCAATAGGTAAAGTACCTGTAGATGTTAAAAGCTTAGGAGTAGATTTTTTAACTGTTGCAGGACATAAGTTATATGCTCCTAAAGGCATCGGAGCATTGTATATTAGAGATGGAATAAATATTGAGCCATTGATCCATGGAGCTGGACATGAAGGTGGAAAGCGTGCTGGAACAGAAAATATTATTTTAGATGTAGCCTTAGGTAAAGCTTGTGAAATTGCTATGGAGAACTTGAAGGAATCCAGAATAAAAGAATTAACAGAGTATTTTTATAAGAAGCTTAAAGAAAATTTCGATAAAAAGATTCATTTAAACGGGCATCCTGAAAAGAGATTACCTAATACTCTAAATGTTAGCTTTATTGGATACAATGGGCATGAAGTTCTAAGGAACTTAAATGAAACAGCGGCCTCAACGGGTTCTGCTTGTCACTCGGGCTTAACTACAATTTCACCAGTATTAGAGGCAATGGGAGTTTCAGAGGAAATTGGACGGGGTGCTGTAAGATTTAGCCTCGGAAGCTATACAACAAAAGAAGAAATTGATACAGTAATCGAAAACTTATATGAAATTTTATAAATATGGCAATAGTGGAAATTAAGACAGAGATATTTCCATATCATGTTCTATTTATAGTGACTAATTTCGAAAATTCATAACAATATATAGATATACTGAAATAAAATGTTTTTAGGTAGGTTACTTTAGTAAGAATTATTAATTGAAAAATAATGTCCATAGGCTAGAGTAGATATATAGTATATGGACATTATACATTTACATATTATTTCATCTAGCCACCAATGATTAATTGACTTTCTTTATTCTTAACAAAGTTCCAAATAACATGGATATAGCAATAATCTTTTTAAGGGGCTTGTGGAAGCATGGCAATATCTCTTCTCAATTCTACATATTGTACCTTCTTAAATAAAAACATAAAAAATCATCCCTCTTTGGTCAATCTTTAATCTCTCTAAATAATTCATAAGCTTTTTTACGGGCTTCTTCTAAGACTTCATTCCCCAATGTTGTAATCCTATAGTATTTTGTAATCTTATGTATTAGGGCGTTTCAAGGATATACAAGTTTTTATAAAGTATATGACAGAAGGGAGTGAGGATAGGTGCCTAGAGTACAATCCTAAAAAGAGATATACTGATGAAGAATTAGAAAAAACAATATTTTTATTAGTAGATATATCCATACTATATATTTTAGATATAGAGGCTAGAGGTAACATGCTTAAAAGCATAAAAGAGTCAACTGGAGCAAGCAACAGACAATTATTGAGAGTGCTAAAAATAGGAAGAGATATACTAAATAAAATTAAATAATACTCGTGGCAAACAAAACGTCCCCATGGCAAACGTCCCCATGGCATTCCCCATGGCAAACGTCCCCATGGCATTCCCCATGGCATTCCCATGGCCTTATTCGTGGCCTTAATTAATAAACCTGAGAATAAAGATAACTACGGGTTAATGGCAAATGATTACTTAATCTTTTAGAAAAAAGAATTTGATGAATATGCACTTAGCCTTTTTGAGACTAGAACTTTAAGATGGAATTAAATAGCAAATATGATTTTGATGAATCAAATATATAATCCATGCAATAATAAATTTGGAGGAGTTTCAAAAGTTAAGCTGATATTTCATAAGGTTTTGGACGATAGCAATAGATTATAAAGACCTAAGTAGTTCAAAAAATCTAAAAAGATTTTAAAGCCTGATGAGAAAGTATATAAATGTCTATGTATTTCATAATGAATTTAATAACAGCATTGGAGTGAAAGAAAATGATTTATATATATAACTGTTATGCTGGAACCCATTCATCTTCTCTTGCATCTGCTATTCATCTAAATAAACTTCCTTTAAATAGAGTTCCAACGAGGGAAGAAATATTGGATACCGATTATTTTAATAGACTTAAGTTCAAGGATATGGGAAGAATCATCTTTCGGGGAATTGATGAAGAAGGGAATAAGGTATTTAGTGTAGGAAGAGGAACATCAAGAGTACTTATACCATGTCTTAAAAATTTGATAACAATTTTACATAATGAATGTGGTATGCATGAAAAGATTATATTTTCAAATATGTCTCCTACTGTTACTTTACCAATGACGATAGGAGGGTTTCTGTCTAGGGGGCTAGGAATGGATTTTGTTGGGGTTCCTCTACTAGTATTAGGAAGCCAGCAGGCGCATAAACATGTGATAGAGGTTGTTAATCACACTAAAGCTGCTGCAAAAAACTTAAATGAGAGTGTGCTTATACTTTCAAATGAAACCCTAGGAAAACATTAGAGGTAGTTATATGCATAGAAAAACAAATTTATAACCCCTTTCCCAAGCACCTTTCTATCAAAACACACGTGGAGATCTGTTCACTACTAAATTAGAAAAGAAAAATAAGGCCCTTAATTCCAATACGAGATATATCATTGCAGATGAGATGACTACGATGTTTGATGCTATTACTCAGGCAAAAATATGAAATGAACTTACACAAATATGTAGAGAAAGATCTTTAGGTTTGGTAGTTGTTAATCACGAGAAAAGTTTATTAAACAGACTGTGTGACAGAATTTATGATGTTAAAAAAATTCTTATGCAAGAGCAGTATAGATAATAATAAGCAAAAATAGAGAACAGCTGTAATTTTAAAAATCAAATTTACAGCTGTTTTTTTATAATAGCCTTTATCAGAATTAGAGTGGAGGATAGGACAACCTAAAAAGGCTTCCTTTTTCCACATATAAACCTTCTGATTCACGGCATCACCTCCAATTTATTCAATATATTTTTATATTAGTGAAATATATTATTTCACCTCTGCTTTCATGCTTTATATTATATTTTTAAATAGTTAATCAGCTTTCTATTGAATAATAAAATGATATTCATCTATTTTTATTGATATAATCGTATAAGCAATTAAAAGAAGATACTGACTATATAAGAAGTACTAAAAAGCGGGGGGATGAAATATAATGAATAATTTGCCTAAAATGTTTGAAGCATTTGATGATGCAAGGCGGAAAGGTTTTGTAGAAGTAAAGAAGCTAAAGGAAGATGGAAAAAAAGTAGTAGGAATCTATTGCGCTTATTCGCCAAGTGAACTTATTATGGCAGCAGGGGCTGTGCCTATTGGACTATGCGGCACCAGCGAAGAATCTATACCTGCAGCCGAAAAACATCTTCCAAGAAATCTTTGTCCTTTAATTAAGTCCAGCTACGGGTTTGCTATAACTGATACATGTCCTTATTTTTATTTTTCTGATCTGCTTGTAGGAGAAACTACTTGTGATGGTAAGAAAAAGATGTATGAATACTTAGGAGAAATTAAGCCTATGCATGTAATGCAATTACCTCAAACCAATAAAGGAGAGCATTCCTTCAACCTATGGAAAGAGGAAATCCGAGTATTAAAAGATCGTTTGGAAAAAGAGTTTGATGTAGAAATAACAGAAGAAAAACTAAAGGAAGCAATCAAAAGCAAAAATGAAGAAAGACAAATACTAAAGGAATTTTATGAGTTAGGAAAATTATGTCCTCCACCTATTACTGGGACAGAAATGTTTCAAGTATTGTATGGAAGTGGATTTAAATTAGATAAAGAGGCGCAGAAACAATATATAAGAGATATT
This sequence comes from Clostridium formicaceticum, assembly GCF_001854185.1. Classification (NCBI taxonomy): domain Bacteria; kingdom Bacillati; phylum Bacillota; class Clostridia; order Peptostreptococcales; family Natronincolaceae; genus Andreesenella; species Andreesenella formicacetica. The sequence continues at coordinate 4,460,468 of NZ_CP017603.1, read as the reverse complement.
ATTGAGGAAGTGAAGAAAAACATCGAAAGCAATCAGCAGAAAGTTTCAAAGGACACTCCTAGAATACTAATAACAGGATGTCCTATTGGGGGTGCATCCGAAAAAGTCATTAAGCTGATTGAAGAAAATGGTGGTGTAGTGGTTTGCTACGAAAATTGCAGCGGAGCAAAACCTAATGATCGATTAGTAGATGAAACCATTGACCCTATTGATGCTTTAACAGATAAATATTTAAATATTCCTTGTTCAGTTATGTCACCAAATGATGAACGAATTGACTTGTTATCTCGATTAATTGATGAGTATAAAATAGATGGGGTAGTGGAGGTAATTCTACAAGCTTGTCATACTTATAGCGTAGAGAGCTATAGAATAAAAAAATTTACGAATCAAGAAAAGAACATTCCCTACTTAAATATAGAAACTGACTACTCCCAATCAGACATTGGTCAACTGAAGACGCGGATAGCTGCTTTTATAGAAATGCTTTAAAATAAAAAATAAGGCCTATCCTATGGAATAGAAAAACTGAGATTGATGAATAGAAATTTTAAATAATACACAATTACCCTATCACAATTATCAATTATACTTCTATAGAAAGCCATGTTAATATATTAACGGTGGAAAATATAGGATTTATTCTCTATCAATAGCTTATAATTAGGCTTCTCAATTAAAACGGAAAAATAATATAATCTCAGTAGAAATTACAGTAATAAAATTTGAAAGATGATATGGGGGAGATTTTAAATGTTTAGGAAAACTATGGCATTCATGATAGTAATAATGATGATTTTTTCATTGGCAGCCTGTCAAAGCAGCACAACAACAAATGAAGGAGGAGAAGCTGCAGATGTAGCAGTATCTGCAGGCTATAAGATTGGTATTGTTACTCCAACCTTATCAACGAGTGAAGATGAGTTTAGAGCAGCTGCTATTATGGCAGATAAATATCCTGATATTGTTAGACACATAACACTGCCAGAAAACTTTAATATTGAATTAGAAACTGGAATAAGTCAAATATTGAGTTTGGCAGATGGCCCAGAAATGAAGGCTATTATAGTGAATTCAGGGCAAGCAGGACTGTTGCCAGCTTTTCAAACCATCAGAGAGAGAAGACCTGATATCCTAACCATAGCTACCATGATGGATGAACCAGATTTAATGTCTAACTACATAGATATGAACTTTTCTACAGACTGGCTGAGAAGAGGGGTTACCATTCCTACAAAAGCCAAAGAAATGGGTGCAAAAACCTTTATTCATTACTCCTTCCCAACCCATTTAGCAAGGGATCTAGTAGCCAATAGAAAAGATGCAATGAAAAGAACTGCTGAAGAATTAGGTATGGAATTCGTTGAAATTATAACACCAGACCCACAAACAGGAGACGGTACAGCACCCATGCTTCAATTTTTAAGAGAAGATATACCAAGGCAGATAACAAAATATGGACCAGATATAAATATATTTGGATCTAACTGTCCTATGTACGATGTTATATTAGATGAAGCCTTAAAATCAAAATTCATTGTAGCGGAGCAATGTTGTCCTACTCCAACACAAGCTTATCCTACGGTAATGGGATTAGAAATAGCTCCTGAGGATATAGGAAACTTTGATTTAATTAATGCAATGATCACTGAAAAGGTAAAAGAAGCTGAAATGACAGGAAGACTTTCAGGATGGGCTATGCCATCAAGTGTATATATTCCACAGTTCGAAATAGAGCTTGCTAAGTATATTATAGAGAAGGAAATAGATCATAAGGACGTATTAAACAAAGCGTTTTTAGATGATTTTTCTAAAGAAGTAATGGGAGTTCGTGGTGATTTTGAGCCTATGGGAGAGTATGATAACTACTTTATGTTGGTTTTAGATTCAATATATTATTAAAGTTTCTTTATATGCAGGGCAGTTACTAGGTCCTGCATATGGTATGTTTTTGGCAAAGGGAGGATAGATGTTTTGGAATATATGCTGAAGGTAGAAAATCTGACGAAAAAATTTGAAGAAAGCTATGCACTAAAGGATGTTAACTTTTCGTTAAAAAAGGGAGAGATTCATGGACTTGTAGGAGCAAATGGGTCTGGAAAAAGTACATTGATGAACATTTTATTTGGAAGCGGTCATATAAAAGATACTGGGGGATATTCAGGTAGAATATTTATAGAAGAAGAAAACATCACTATAAGCAGTACACTAGACGCATTAAGGCATGGTATTGGTCTAGTGCATCAAGAGTTTGCATTACTAGGGAGCCTCGATATTAGTAGTAATATTAAAATCAATAGGGAAAATATTTATCCTTTGGCGGGAAAAATTTTAGGAAGAGAATTTGGAATAGTAGATACAAAAAAAAATAAAGAAGACGCTAAAAATGCTTTATCTAAAATAGGAGTAAATATTGATCCTAGTATAAAGGTGAGCAACGTCTCCATTAATATGAAGCAGTTTATTGAAATTGCAAGGGAAATAGATAATACCAACTTGAAAATATTAATGTTGGATGAGCCAACAGCTTCTCTGAATCAGGAGGATACAAGGATACTATTAAAAAGCTTAAGAGCCATTGCAGACACAGGTATATCTATTATCTTTGTTTCCCATAGACTGGAGGAAGTAACGCAGATATGTGATAGAGTAACGGTATTAAGGGATGGGGAAGTTATTTCTCATTATAGTAAAGAAGAGTTTGAAATCAATAAAATAGCTTTAGATATGATAGGTATACAGGTAGTACAAACCAAAAGAAAAAGAACAGTTGGAAATAGAGACAAGATCATCTCCTTTCAAAATGTACAAGTAACCCAGGGGGACAAATTATATAAGGAAATTTCTCTTGATATAAAAAAGGGAGAGGTTCTTGGCATCACGGGTTTAGCGGGATATGGTCAAGAGATATTTGGATACGGATTAATGGGATTGTATGATATGAAGGGAAATGTGTTTATCAATGGGGAAAAGGTTATACCTGGGGATGTAGGCTTAATTTCTAAAAAAGGTATATATATGCTTCCAGATGAAAGAAAAGAGATGGGGCTATTACTTGGAAGTTCAATATGGGAGAATGTTGTTTTTGGTTCTTATGAACAACACAAGGAATTTCTAAAATATCCTAAGATGAAGGGATTATCTTTTTTAAACCATGGCGTGATTGATAACTATAGCAGTAAATTAGTTGAAGATTTAAATATTAAGGTTAGAGATATCTATCAACCTATCAAGGAGCTAAGTGGCGGTAATCAACAAAAAGTCTGTATTGCCAGAGCCTTAACCATAAATCCGGAGATTCTATTTGTAGGGGAACCTACTAGAGGCATAGATATTTATTCAAAAGAAATTGTGCTGGAAATGTTGTTAAAAATGAATGAAGAAAAGGGTATGACGATTGTCATTTCGTCTGGAGAGATTGGAGAGTTAAAAAGAATATGTGATCGTATTGTCATTATGTATGGAGGAGAGGTTTTTGACATTCTTGAACCGGATGTAGATGATGAAGTATTTAGCTTAGCCATATCGGGAAGAAGGGTGGAAAGCTATGAAAAAAATTAATATAGGCGTCCCTCAAATCATTATTATTGTGTACTTATTCATTTTAACAATATCCTTAAGTTTTATAGATATTCCAATGATAGAAATGATTAATACTTCCCTAATAAAGTGGGCTATGAATGGGGTTCTTGTTTTATCTTTAGTACCCATGATTAATATTGGGGTAGGAAGAAATTTTGGGCTGCCTATAGGAATCTGTGCAGGATTGATAGGAATGTGTATAGCTGTTGAATTAAGACTTGAAGGTTGGTCTGGTTTTCTAGTGGCTATATTTATGGGAACAGTGGTGGCTTTGATATTCGGTGGGATTTATTCCATCATTTTAAATAAACTCAAAGGAAATGAAGAAATTGTAGGAACTTTCGCAGGTTTCTCCTTTATACCCATTATGAATACCTTTTGGACACTGGCCCCCTTTAAAAATAGACAAATGCTTTATCCTGTAGGTGGGCAAGGTCTAAGACCTAAGATTAGCTTAAATCAGTATTTTGGAGGGGTTTTAGACAATGCACTAAAGATAAATATAGGAAAGTTAGTGATTCCTGTAGGATTATTATTATTTTTCGCTATACTTTGTTTAATTGTACATCTATTTTTCAAGACAAAAATAGGCACAGTGATGTCAGCTATAGCTGAAAATGAGGCTTTTGTAAAGCTATCTGGTGTAAATATCAATAGGTATAGGACTTATGCTATTATTTTTTCTACGATTTTAGCTGCCATAGGTATATGTGTGTATGCCCAAAGCTATGGCTTTGTAGAATTATATAATGGGCCATTTATGATGGCTTTTCCTGCTGTATCGGCAATCTTGATTGGGGGGGCCACTAGAAAAAAGGCAACGATATTTCATGCCTTAGTAGGTGCATATCTTTACCAAACAACCTTTTTACTATCAGTGCCTGTTGCAAATGCTTTGCTTATCCCTGAAATGTCAGAGGTGATCAGGATGATTGTAACCAACAGCATTATACTTTATGCATTTTTATATGAGGGGGTGCTAAAGAAAAGTGAGCAAGTATAGACCCTATTACGTACCTTTTTTCTTTTTAATCCTTTCTATATTTGGTATTATAACAGCAAATGTAAGCACAGGTTTTGTGTTAGGACAGCTTTATTCTAGATTTCTTCGAAATGCAATATTTCTGCTGGCTTTAATTATTCCTATTATTTCAGGCATGGGGATTAACTTTGCTATTACGATTGGCGCTATAGCAGCGCAGATGGCTATGGTGATTGTCATTGATATGGGATTGCCAGGAGGAAGAGCCCTCTTGTTGGCTGCAGTTATGAGTATTGGATTGGCAGTTGCACTCGGCAATATTGTTGGGTTTTTGTTAAATAAAGCAAAGGGTAAAGAGATGATTGCCAGCATCGTTATTGGTTTTTTAGGCACCAATGTATATCAGCTTATATTTATGGTGGGTTATGGCACTGTCATTACTCCTTTTAATGAAGAGATCCTACTTACAAGGGGAATAGGGGTAAAGAGTATGCTGGATTGCATGGACTTTAAAACACTTTTTGCAGGAATCATGCCTATTACCATAGGAGACACCACAGGCTCCCTTTTACCTATCATCATCGTATTCATACTTGCCCTTATCGTGCATTTGATATCTGTTTCCAAAATAGGCTATCATATGAGGGCAGTGGGAGAGAATTTATCGATATCAGAAAAATTAGGTATAGATGTTGATAAAACTAGAAGAATTTCAATTGTAATTTCTACTGTTTTAGCCGCTTTAGCTCATCTCATGTTTGTTCAAGATTTGGGAGTTATTAATGTTTATTCAGGACATTTGAACCTAGATATTTTTTCAGCAGCAGCACTCTTGGCTGGTGGGGCCACATTTAAAAAAGCAACAATTAAAAATGCTTTTATTGGAGTCATCCTTTTTCATACTCTATTTATAATTTCTCCTCTTGCAGGACAGAACTTATTTAAAAACCCTGCTTTAGGTGAATATTTCAGAAGTTTTATAGCCTATGGAACGATTATCTTTGCTTTAATGTTGAACTTGAAACATGAAAAGGCAAATACAGCAATAATTAAGGTTGATGCCAAGGTATAGTAATCTTTGAAACAGAGGATTGATTTTTTTTATTGTGAGTAGTAAATCTATAGGAAACTCCAATTGGTAAATTACAAAACCCTGTGCTACACTCGAAGGTGAATGGGTATTAGTAGAGAATTGTACATAATAAAATTTATAGATATGAGGAGGAATTTATTGTGAGGCCAGTACTTATGGAAAAGGTAGAAGAACTTAGAGGAATCAATGCTGTAAAAATTAAAGAAGCCAGTGAAGCTGGACGCAAAGTAGTAGGAATGTATTGTGTTTTTTCGCCACAGGAAATTGTACTAGCAGCTGGAGCTATTCCTGTAACCCTATGTGGCACCAAGCAAGAGCCAATAGAAGATGCAGAAAAGGAATTGCCGAGAAATCTATGTCCACTGATTAAGTCTAGCTATGGTTTTGCTATTACTGACAAATGTCCCTACTTCTATTTTTCGGATGTGTTATTAGCGGAGACAACCTGTGACGGGAAGAAAAAAATGTATGAACTAATGGGTAAAATTAAACCTATGCATGTAATGAACCTTCCTCAAACAGCTGATGGAGCAGAGGCTTTATCCTACTGGAAACAAGAAGTAGTACACTTTAAAAACTTTCTTGAAGAAAAGTTTGGAGTAGAGATTACTGAAGAAAAACTAAGAGCTGCCGTTAAGCTTGCTAATCGAGAAAGAATAGCATTAAAGAAATTACATCAATTAAGTGCTCATAAACCAGCACCTCTTACTGGGATGGATATGATGCTGGCTCAATGGTTAAAAGGCTTTAATGTAGATAAAGAAGCTGGTATTCAGTTGATTGAGGATTTAATTGTTGAAATAGAAGAAAGAATGGCAGAAGGAAAATTTGCTTTTGATGAAAATACTCCTAGAATATTACTAACTGGGGTACCTATTGGAAGTGGGTCTGAGAAAGTATTGAAGATATTAGAAGAGGCGGGAGCTAGTGTGGTAGCTTTAGAAAATTGTACTGGATATAAAGGATTAGACATAATGGTGGATGAAGAAAAAGAGCCAATTCTAGCTATAGCAGAAAAATATCTATCAACGCCATGTTCCTGTATGAGTAATAACACCAGGAGGCTAGATTTAATTAAAAGGCTAGCCAAGGAATATCAGGTGGATGCAGTAGTGGATTTAACATGGCAGGCCTGTCATACCTACAATATCGAATCATTTACCGTAAAGAACTTTGTGAAAGAAGAATTGAATCTACCCTTTTTACAAATAGAAACCGATTACTCTAATTCGGATGTAGGACAAATAAAGGTGAGAGTAGAGGCTTTCTTAGAATCTTTTCTTGAAACAGTAAAGTAATATAGTTTTATCTTGAAAGAGTTTCTTCACAGAAGCTCTTTTTTGTAGTAGAGTTTTAGTGTAAGGATGTAAATAAGAGAAAATTCATTATGTCTAAAAGACAGCTAAAGTATTTATTTATCATATTAATAAGGAAGTGAGAAAATGTATAGCATAGGGATTGATATTGGTTCGGTAGCTAGTAAGGCAGTAGTGTTTGATGGGGAGAAGGTGATTGCTAAAGTCATACTACCTACTGGGTGGAGTCCTAGGGAAACCGGCGAGAAAATATTAGAATGCCTGCTGGCGGAAGCGAAGATTGAAAGAGATCAGATAAAAACCATCACAGGAACAGGATATGGTCGTGTAGCCTTATCTTTTATAGACAAAAAAGTTACGGAAATCACTTGCCATGGCGTAGGGGCACATTTTTTAGATCCTGAAGTAAGAACAGTTATTGACATAGGTGGACAGGATAGTAAAGTAATTAAACTGGAGGAAAAAGGGAACGTTATTGATTTCCTAATGAATGATAAATGTGCTGCTGGAACGGGACGGTTTTTGCAGGTAATGGCCCATGCTTTGGAGATCGATATCAGTGAGCTGTCAGAGGTGGCAGAAGGTGCCACGCCTAAAAATATAAATAGTATGTGTACAGTTTTTGCTGAATCAGAGGTAGTAAGCTTGATGGCAGAGGGAGCCTCCAAGGAAAGTATAGCGGCTGGGTTGTTGCAATCGGTAGCCAACAAAACCTATTCACTAGCCAGCAAAGTAGGCGTGGAAAATAAGGTTTTCTTTTCTGGAGGTGTTTCAAAAAACCCTTTATTAAAAGAATATCTAGGAGAAAAGTTAGGGATAGAAATCTATACTTCTAGTATGGCACAGTTTATGGGGGCGATAGGAGCCGCAGTGATTGGATATAAGTAAAAATGTGATCATGATTAGCATTTCTAAGATTTACTATAGGAAGATAAAGAAACAGAATTACAAAATCCCAGATCAGCAAGGGAAGTGATTTTCTTCTCTTGTTTTTCCTATATTGAAAAAAGTTGAGAAACACAAAAAACACAAAGATCAACGGGAATTGGTTCTGGGAAATAAGAGAAATGCAGAACAGGAAAGAACTGTCCCCCTAGATCCTATTAAGAAAAAGTGTTAAACTTTATATTGAACATGATACCAGGCCAAGAAATTCCACTCCACCATCATGAGAATAGTGATTTCATCCTCCATGTAATTGCAGGAGGAGAAAAATTACTATTCTCATGATGATGAGTGAAACATCCCTTTGTTTTAAAATCTCCTCTCTAGATTATCATTTTAATTTTTATCAAAAAAGAGTTGATTTTTCCCTATACAAACTATTTTATAGACCCTTTTTAAGCACCTCTTCTTCATGAAACTGCTCTTTTTTATTGTTAAAAAGGGTTTTATATGTCTGATCTAATGTTTCGTGTTTAATTTCTGTTGCATCAAACTTAAGCAACTTAAAGGTTGTCTGAACACAAAATCCTATTACAAACGCAGATATAATTGTTCCGATACCAATCATACCCCCGAGCCTCCATCCGACAAACACTGCTAAAAGCTCAATTGTTCCACGGCAGACACCTACGGGTAATCCCGTTTTTCGAGTAAGTGCAAACATCAAACTGTCCCTTGGACCTGCTCCAAACGCTGATTCAATGTAAAAGTATGAAGCTAAAGCAATTATAAACAACCCTACAATAAGCATGATGATTCCAAACATGAAGTTGCTTGCCACAGGGATTATATGAAATCCAAGAAGCATATCTATAAACACTCCAATAAGCACCATATTTAAAATGGTACCAAGTCCAAGCTTTTCACCAAGCAATACTGTTATTATTCCAATAATTACTCCAGTTATAATCGAAACGGTTCCGATACTTATTCCTATTGTTTTTGCAAATCCAACATGGAAAACATCCCATGGAGCATATCCCATATGGGCATTCATTGTAACAACAATTCCAAGTGCATATAGGAAAAGTCCGCATATTAAGCGCAGCAGACGGGCATAAAATTGTTTCATAATAAAATCTCCTTTCTAAATTGTATGACATTCATTTAGCAAACAAATATCAGAGGCAAGATAAATAGAACACAGGCTTTATCTTTATTATAGATGTATTAACAGCGAAGTCAATAGGTTGTTGTTTGTCATGCAATTTGTATTGAAGGAGTAATCAATGTGGAATGCCAAAATTATTGATACAGATAAAGTCCTTTGTTACAGCTGTTTATACAGAAGCGCAGAATTATTAATTTCTTTGCACAACAAAATAATTGCTGTAAAACAGGATAAATGGCTCGGTGATAGAGCAAAAGAAAAACTTATATTAAGAGGTAAAGGTGTTGGATGAGATGAACTCTGAATTCTATAGAAGTTATTCTGAAACTTTTTGCATTATACTTATTATTTGTAATATTTCCGCCATAGTATGGATAGGAGCTCCTTCTTTCTCATCAAACTTCATATATAGAAGAAACAAAAAAACATAAAACCTGTAACTATATCAGTATGTGCAGAATATTATATAGCGAGCCTGGAACAATTCTATTAAAGAGTATGTAGATAAATTCAATGGTTCGACTTTATCAAGTACTGAAAAAAATATAGAGAGAGGTGGAAAAATGGATCAATATAGTATGTACGATTATAGTTATAGTTACAATCCGATCTATGCTCAACAGTTTGGAGATTTTGGGGGAAGTCCTGATTGGGGAAGCCCTGATTGGGGAATGTATGATTGGGGAAATCCTCATGGGGGAATGTATGATTGGGGAAATCCTCATGGGGGAATGCATGATTGGGGAATGTATGATTGGGGAAATCCTCATGGGGGATTTCCAGGTTTTAGATTCAGGAGATTTCCTTTTATTCCATTCCCATTTTTTAGATCTCCTTTTTTCTTCTTTCCTTTTTTTAGATTTAGGAGACCTCATTTCTTCTAGGCTAAGGATTGAGTATATAAAATAGCCACATATTGATTTAATCCGAGAAGTCTGATAGAGTTTTGACATTCTATTAGATTTCTCATCTTTAGAATATCTCTTCCATTTATCAATAGTTCTTCTCCTTCTTTTAGAAATCTATTAGTTTGAGAACTTCTGGCATACATTATATATGGGTTGAATAAATGGTTTTTTATATACAGGTTGTGATAATATCTTTCTTTTTTCATTAAAAATTTTATAAGTAAGAGGTGAGTAGTATTGAGTTTGTTAGATGAAGCAAAAAGACTTTCAATAGCTATTAAGGAAGCTGATGAATTTAGAGCTATGAAGCAGGCTAAAAACGTTATTGATGGAAATAGGGAATTAAGTTATATTATGGAAAATTACAACAGAGAGCAAATGGAATTCATGAGATCAGGTAAGTCTGGAAATAATATGGAAGCAAAAGCAGCGGAACTCAAGCAAAAATTTCAGGATCTGGCTAAAATACCTGAAGTGCAGTACTATTTAAAAGCTGCCAACTCTTTTAATGATCTAATGGTACAAGTGTACAAATATATTAATGATTTAATTGAGGAAGATCTGTAAGTGAACTCGTTCAGCTAAAGCTGAACATCGGGAGACTCTACTCCACCTGATTCAAAGCCCACTTATAGAAGTGGGAGTCTTAACCCAGTAAAGTATTTGATAGTAAGATAAAATGGAATACTCGAAGGAACTATAATCTAGTAATTGAAATACGTTTATATCAAAAATCAACCGAGTAGGAGGTAGGTAATTATTTAATCTGCCTCCTTTTTTATTTATATTAAAATTCTATTACCATTAGCTAACTAATATGAGATAATATAGAAATTATTGCGATGTGAAATGTCTATTATAGACCGATAATCTAAGGTTTCAAAACCTACCCTTGGTAATATGCTATTAACTAATATAGGTTGCAACTGATAATGTTTCTGGTGGGTATGACCATTTAGCCCATTTTTGTTGCTCTTCTACTGTTCGATTAGAAGGAGATGAAGGTAATTAAATTTTTTATAATGATACATATCATTATTTTACTTTGCAAAATTTAAAAAGTAAAGTTAATTATACAAAAAACTTAATATATTTACGTTTTTTTAAAAAATATTTACATATATAAAATTAAATTATATAATCGCATTAACTAATAAAGTGTAGAGAGGAGGTTGTATTGTGGATACTATTGATTTTAAAATTATTGATATCTTAAAAGAAAATAGCAGATCTACCACATCGGAAATAAGCAAAAAGGTAAAACTTTCTATTCCTGCAGTAGCCGAAAGAATAAGAAAAATGGAAGAAGCAGAAATAATTGAAAAATATACTGTAAAAGTTAATAGAGAAGAAATGAACTACAAGATTTTAGCATTCATTTTTATTAATATTGATAAAACCAAAAATGTTGAAAATTTTAGGGAAGCTATTGTTCAATATAATAATGTATTAGAATGTCATCATATAACTGGTGAATATGATTACTTACTAAAAGTACTTGTAGAAGATACGAAATCTTTAGAATATTTTATATCAAACATGTTAAAGAAAATAACCGGCGTATTTAAATCTAATACAATGATTTCCCTTTCCTCTTTGAAAGAAGAAATAAATATTTAAGGTGGATGTATTATGATTTTTAAAGGTTTCAAGTTTGGGATGTTATTACAATTTGCAGTTGGCCCTGTTTGTATTTTTATATTTCAAATAGCTTCATTAAGAGGGTTTGGCGTAGCAGCGACAGGAGTGTTAGGCGTTACGACCATTGACGGACTTTACATTCTTGCTGCCATTATTGGTCTTGCGTCGATCATTGATAGAAGAAATACTAAGATTGTTTTAAAGATATTTGGTTTCAGCGTATTATTTATTTTTGGAATTAGTATTATTTTAAGTGTGTTTAGTATTAATCTGTTGCCCAGTTTAAGTCTGCAGAATATTTCAAATTCAAGTAATGTGTTTTTCCGTGCAATCATACTTACTGTTTCAAATCCCTTAACAATAATATTTTGGGCAGGTGTATTTTCAGCAAAGATTGCTGAAGAAAGCATGACACGAAGAGACATTTATGCATTCGGATTTGGCGCATTATTGTCTACAATGTTTTTTTTAACACTCATTGCTTTAGCAGGAAGTTTTATTAAAACATTTTTTTCATCTTATGTAATACAAATTTTAAATTTGACTGTTGGAATTCTACTGTTATATTTCAGTATTAGAATGATTTTTAAATAGGAAGTAAATTTAGGGTTGTGATTCCAATGGGTATAAAGGGTATATATTGGTTTTGGAGTTATGAGTGTATAAATGTGACCAAGAGAAACAGGTCTTATTCATGGCGATGTGCATGCAGGTCACATTTTGATTGATAAAGATGCAAATGTAACGGGTTTGATTGATTGGACTGAAGCAAAGGTAACAGATGTATCAAATGATTTTGTGTTTTATTATAAAGTCTTTGGTGAAGAAGGACTTGAATCCCTTATTAAGGCCTATAAAGAAGCAGGGGGATACTATTGGCCTAAGATGAAGGAGCATATTATTGAATTGGTTGCTGCATATCCGGTTGCAATTGCAGAATTTGCTATTATATCTGGTCTGAAGGAATATGAACAGATGGCAAGACAAACGCTAGAAGTAAGTGGAAACTAAAATTGGTTTAAAACACCTATTGCATCTATTCAAGGTTTTGCTAAGCTTTTACAAAAAGGCAATTTACCTGATGAGGAAAGAAAAGAATAGACAGGTATTATTATAGATGAAATTGTAAAAGTCAAAATTATAGATCATGGTATTGAGATGAAGAAAGAAACCGTGGGTCGAATTAAAGTAATAATAAAATGCGATTTGCTCAAATTTAAGAGCAGTCGCTTTTTTAAATAAATTTTATAACACTTTGCAAAAATCTATGAGACGCTAAAAAAATAAAAAACGCTTAAAATCTACAAATTATAGTGCTATCTCTTAATCCCCTAACCATAGTCATAACCTTTATATTGATGAATATTACTGATGTAAATCTTGAAAGCATGTCACTGGCAGAGCTTATCATTATGACATTTTCTTATTTCCTCATAGGTGTAGCCTATGAGTTTTTTTTATGCCAAATATCGGAAAGTCGTGTGGGGAAGAATTTCATGCAGGGTTTGATGAGGGGAAGCTGAAAGGCTGCATACTGTTCAGAATGTTTACACTGTAAAGAAAGTGTACAGTTGCTTTTGAGGAGGGAAAAAAACCAGAGCTAGCTAATCAATGAGAATAATCAAAAAAATTTAATCAATATTTTGAAAATTGATTAATTTAACTGCAAACAAAATGTACACTTAGTTATTTCGATAACAAAAAAACTTCTTAAAACAGGCAATTGAAAGGAGATTATTAAAAATTATCTTAATAAACTATGCTGTAAATCTTCCTTTTGTTTGGAGAGAAATGATGGGTTCTTTAGGGTTTAGGGTAAATTGTTTCTTAATACAGGAAAACTTTTCTAGAAAATTTTTTGAAAACGTTTTGATTTTATAGAAAAGTTGGTACGGTTCTTGCGATTATAAATGGCAAGTAGGAAGTACAAAATTGATGAAGGAGGAAAATCATATGGCAGTAAAGTTTTTAACAGCTGAAGAAGCTATAAAAATGATAGACTCCAATAGCACCGTTGCAACAGGAGGATTTGTAGGAAATTGTGTTCCAGAGGAGTTAGAAGTCAAGATAGAAGAAAGATTTTTGCAAACAGGTGAACCTAGAAATTTAACGCTAGTGTATGTTGCAGGGCAAGGGGATGGCAAGGATAGGGGCGTAAATCACTTTGGTCAAGAGGGAATGTTGAAACGGGTAATTGGCGGTCATTGGGGTTTAGCACCGAAGGTTCAGAAACTGGCATTGGAAAACAAAATAGAAGGCTATACTTTTCCACAGGGAGTGATTGCCCATCTGTTTAGAGACATAGCAGCTGGCAAGCCAGGGACTTTAACCCATGTTGGATTGAAGACCTTCGTAGATCCAAGAGTGGAGGGGGGGAAACTAAATGAAAAAACAACAGAGGATCTAGTAGAGGTGATGGAGGTTCATGGAAAAGAATACCTTTTTTATAAAGGTTTCAAAATCGATTATGCCCTATTGAGGGGAACTTATGCCGATGAAAGAGGCAATGTAACAATGGAAAAGGAAGTAGGATCATTAGAGGTATTATCTATAGCACAAGCAGTGAAAAACTCTGGCGGAAAAGTAATTGTTCAGGTGGAAAAGGTTGTCAAGGCAGGTACCCTTGATCCAAGATTGGTAAAAATACCAGGAATCTACGTGGATGCCATTGTAGAGGTAGAAGATATAAAAAATCATATGCAAACCTTTGCAGAACAGTATAATCCAAGTTATACAGGGAACATTATGGTACCAGTATCCTCAGTAAAACCATTAAAACTGGATGAAAGAAAAATTATTGCTAGAAGAGCACTTACAGAATTAGTGCCCAATGCTATTGTAAATCTGGGCATAGGCATGCCAGAGGGAATTTCTATAGTAGCCAACGAAGAAGGTGTTGCAGATCAAATGATATTAACGGTAGAACCAGGACCCATAGGTGGAATACCGGTAGGTGGCTTAAGCTTTGGCGCAGCAATAAATCCTGAAGCTATTATAGATCAACCGAATCAATTTGATTTTTATGATGGCGGTGGTTTAGATGTGGCTTTTCTAGGGTTAGCGCAGTGTGATCAGGCGGGCAATATTAATGTAAGCAAATTTGGACCTAAGATTACAGGCCCTGGTGGATTCATTAATATCACACAAAACGCTAAAAAAGTAGTGTTTTGTGGCACCTTTAAAGCCAGTGGATTACAGGTTGAAGTGAAGGATGGTAAACTAAATATTCTACAAGAAGGAAAATTGGTAAAATTCTTAAGACATGTTGAACAAGTTACCTTTAGTGGAGAATACGCATCGGAAAATGGCCAAAAGGTTTTATATATCACAGAAAGAGCAGTATTCGAACTAAGTAAAGAAGGATTAGTTTTAACAGAAATTGCACCGGGGATAGATCTTGATAAGGATATATTAGCCCATATGGACTTTAAGCCAATCATTAGTAAAAACCTTAAACGTATGGATGAGAAAATATTTAAGCCTGAAAAAATGGGTGTAACGATATAATGCTTGCTATAAAAATCTAAAAGGAGGGCAATAAAGATGCTTGGAATTATTATTGGATTGGCCTTATTAATGTACTTGGCGTATAGAGGTATGTCTATCATATGGATTGCACCTATATGTGCTGCTATTGTTGCTTTAACCGGTGGATTAGATTTAATTTATGCCTATAGAGAAGCTTATATGGGAGGATTTGTAGGCTTTGCAAAAACATGGTTTCCAGTATTTATGCTAGGTGCCATCTTTGGTAAGATGATGGATGACTCTGGCGCAGCTAGATCTGTTGCTAACTTCGTTATAAGATTGATTGGAACAAAGAGGGCCATTTTAGCAGTAGTTGTGGGATGTGCTGTATTAACCTATGGTGGTGTTTCCTTATTTGTAGTTGTATTTGCTATCTATCCACTGGCTGTAGCTTTATTTAGAGAAGCCAATATTTCTAGAAAACTCATTCCAGGGGCAATTGCATTAGGTTCTTTTACCTTTACCATGACAGCAATTCCTGGAACCCCCCAAATTCAAAACTTAATTCCAATAGAATATTATGGAACAACACCCCTGGCAGCTCCCATCATGGGAACGATAGGTGCTTTGATTATGTTTGGTGTAGGGATGCTATGGTTAACTTATAGAGAAAGGCAGCTTACAGCAGCAGGAGAAGTATTTATAGAATTGAAGGAGAAGGTAGAAGATATTGATGCATCGAATTTACCGAATCCTTTGCTGTCTGCACTACCACTATTTATAGTCATTATATTTTTAAATTTTCTTGAGCTAGATATTATTATTGCATTAACAGCAGGAATTCTTTTGGCGCTGGTACTAAACTTTAAAAGGGTAAAGAGTATTGTTGAAACAATCAATGCTGGGGCATCTGGTTCAGTGCTGGCTATCATCAATACCAGTGCAGCTGTTGGTTTTGGTGCAGTAGTAAGAGCAGTGCCTGGATTTAATTCATTAACTTCTTTAGTAATGGGTATAGAGGGTAATCCCCTTATTTCTCAAGCGGTTGCGGTAAATGTATTGGCGGGAGCAACAGGATCTGCTTCAGGTGGTATGGGAATTGCTTTAGAAGCATTAGCGGATAGATTTGTGGAATTATCCCTTACAACCGGCGTGCCGTTGGAGGCCTTCCACAGAATAGCCTCCATGTCCAGCGGAGGGTTAGATACATTGCCTCATAATGGTGCAGTACTAACCTTGTTGGCGGTAACTGCTATGACCCACAAAGATTCCTACAAGGATATATTTGTAGTAGGATCTCTTATTCCTATATTATCAGTAGCGATAGGGATAATCTTAGCAGCAATAGGCATGATTTAATTAGATGAGTTTTGTTGAAATTAACTAAAAATGAGGAGGAAAAAATGATGAAATTAAAAGATAAAGTAGCCATTATTACAGGAGCAGCAAGGGGTATAGGTAGAGCAACAGCCCTTAAATTTGCAAGAGAGGGTGCTAAGGTTGTAGTATCTGATAGAGGATTACAAAATTTGGAGGAAGTTGTGGCAGCCTTAAAGGAGATCAATGCAGAAGTATTGGCTTGTGATGTTGATGTTGTAGATAGAAATCAGGTTCAAAAGATGGTGGATGAGGCAGTAGGAAAATGGGGTAAAATTGATGTGTTGGTGAACAACGCTGGTATTACAGCGGATAATCAATTGCTAAAAATGCCAGAAGAGGATTTTGATAAGGTAATTAACGTAAACCTTAAAGGTGTATATAATTGTGGACAAATCGCAGCCAAGGTCATGGCAGAAGCAGGGAGTGGGGTTATATTAAATGCATCTTCTGTTGTAGGAATATATGGTAATTTTGGTCAAACCAATTATGCTGCCACAAAGTGGGGCGTGATCGGTATGACTAAAACATGGGCAAAGGAGCTGGGTAGAAAGGGTATTCGAGTAAATGCTGTAGCTCCAGGTTTTATATTAACACCAATGACAGAAAAAATGCCTGAAAAGGTGCTGGATATGATGAGGAGTAAATCTCCTATAGGGTTGCTAGGGCTGCCGGAAGACATTGCCAATGCCTATGCCTTCTTAGCTTCTGATGAAGCCAGATTTATTACTGGCATTGTATTAAGTGTTGATGGTGGCGTAGTACTTTAAGGATAGGAGGAGAATGATGATGAAGCAAGTAGTTATCGCAAGTGCTGTGAGAACAGCTGTAGGAAGCTTTGGAGGAACATTGCAAAATATACCGGTAGCTGAGCTAGGAGCCATAGCCATTAAAGCTGCATTAGAAAGAGCCAATATAAAAGGACAGGATGTTGATGAGGTTTATATGGGCTGTATTCTTCAAGCGGGGGCAGGCCAAGGGGTTGCCCGTCAAGCTTCTGTTAAGGCGGGGATACCAGTAGAAGTTCCAGCAACAACCATTAACATGCTGTGTGGATCTGGGCTTAGAACTGTATCTCTTGCAGTTCAAACCATCATAGCGGGAGATAATGACATTGTTGTGGTGGGTGGAACAGAGAATATGAGTCAAGCACCTTATCTATTACCTAAGGCTAGATGGGGCCATAAAATGGGTGAGGGAACCCTAGTGGATTCTATGGTTTATGATGCCTTAACCGATGCCTTCAATGGATATCATATGGGTATTACAGCAGAAAATTTAGCGGATCAATATGGTATCTCAAGAGAAGAACAAGATGCATTTGCGGCAGCCAGTCAAAATAAAGCAGAAAAAGCTATTGCAGAAGGTAGATTTAAGGATGAAATTGTCCCTGTAGAAATACCTCAAAAGAAGGGGGAGCCTATTGTATTTGATACAGATGAACATCCAAAAGCTGGAGTAACTGCAGATAAGCTGAGTAAGCTAAGACCAGCCTTTAAGAAAGATGGAACCGTGACGGCAGGCAATGCATCTGGAATCAATGATGGTGCTGCTGCGTTGGTTGTAATGTCTAAGGAAAAAGCAGAGGAGCTAGGCATTCAACCTTTAGCAACCATTGTATCCTATGCTAATGCCGGGGTGGACCCTTCCATCATGGGTATAGGGCCAGTGCCAGCCACAGAAAGAGCATTAAAAAAGGCGAATCTTACCATAGAAGATATGGATTTAATCGAAGCCAACGAAGCTTTTGCAGCACAAGCCTTAGCTGTTGGCAAAGAGCTGAAATGGAATAAGGAAAAAGTAAATGTAAA
The DNA here is from genome assembly GCF_001854185.1 of Clostridium formicaceticum. Lineage (NCBI taxonomy): Bacteria > Bacillati > Bacillota > Clostridia > Peptostreptococcales > Natronincolaceae > Andreesenella > Andreesenella formicacetica. The sequence continues at coordinate 4,442,234 of NZ_CP017603.1, read as the reverse complement.
TGGCGGTGCTATAGCACTAGGTCATCCCGTTGGAGCCAGTGGGGCAAGAATACTTGTAACACTCTTACATGAGATGATGAAACGAGATGCTGAGCATGGCTTAGCTACATTATGTATCGGTGGAGGAATGGGCACAGCGGTTATTATAAAGAGATAAAAGCTATGAAAAGATCAATATAACATTCTTTGGTAGGAGGTGAAATTCTTTAATTTCTCCTCCTATTTCATTTGGGATAAAAAGGGTATAATAAAAAAAGGAGGTGTAGGTGTGGTGGATGCTTATAAAAGCTATTTTTCGATGGAAAATAAAGATGCATTACTAGAAATGTATAAAACCATTTTTGAACTGGTGTACAACTGGGTTGTGGTTGTTGATAAAGATGGATATGTAAGAATGATCAATGAAGGCTATTGTAAATTTTTAGAGACGACGCCAAAAGAAGCCATAGGTAAGCATGTAACGGAGGTCATAGAAAATACCAGAATGCATATTGTAGTAAAAACCGGTGAAAGAGAAATTGGAGATATACAAAAAATAAAAGGAAATAAAATGATCGCTGATCGGATTCCAATCAGAAAAGATGGAGAAATTATTGGGGGAGTAGGTACCGTATTATTTAAAGATGTTGTAGAATTAGACACCTATGTAAAAAGGGTAAATGTGTTAGAAAAAGAAGTAGATTTCTATAAAAGAGAGCTGAAAAGACTTTTAGGAAATGAGGATAGCTTCGATAGGATAATAGGGATTAGTGAAGCTATAGAAGGAGTAAAGGAACTAGCAAAACAGGTGGCAGCTACAAAGTCGAATGTTTTGCTTTTAGGAGAAAGCGGAACCGGCAAGGGGTTATTTGCTACCGCCATTCATAACGCCAGTGCTAGAAATGAATATCCTTTAATAAAGGTGAACTGTGCAGCAATACCTGAGGCATTATTGGAATCAGAATTGTTTGGCTACGAGCAGGGGGCGTTTACGGGAGCCAAAAAGGGGGGAAAGCTTGGTAAATTTGAATTAGCAAACAAAAGCACGATTTTCCTAGATGAGATAGGTGAAATGCCATTAAATATGCAGGCTAAACTGCTAAAGGCCATACAAGAGAAGGAAATTGATAGGGTAGGCGGAGAGAAGAGCCAAAAAGTAGATGTGAGAATTATAGCTGCCACCAATCAAGATCTTAAGGAAATGGTAGAAAATAAAAAATTTAGAGAAGATTTATATTATCGACTAAATGTCATTAGTATAAAAATTCCTCCTTTAAGAGAAAGGAAAGAGGATATACCCCTATTAATAAATTTTTTGATTAAAAGACTCTCAAAAGAAATGAATAAATTTGTTACAGAAATTACACCTATGGCAATGGACTGTCTAATGAATTATCATTGGCAGGGAAATATAAGAGAACTGGAAAATGTTATAGAAAGGGCCTTTAATCTAGTAGATAAAGAAGCTAGAATAGCTTTGCAACATCTTCCAAAGTCTATGACGAATCCTCATGGAAACAAGGGAAGTAGAAAAAGTAAAACGTTAAAGGCTACCCTAGAGGAAGTAGAAAAAAATTTAATACGAAGAACTTTGAAGGAAAATAAATATAATAAGTATCAAACGGCAAAAGCTTTAGGGATTAGCAGAACCAGCCTTTATGAGAAAATTCAAAAGTATAATTTGTATGCAAGATAAATTTCACCCTAGGAAGATAAAAATAGAAGATAGCACTGAAAGATTCAAAGGCAAACAATAAAGGCATCATTTGATAGACTGCCTTTTTCTTTTTTCCATAAGTAGGCTATGCTTTAAATTTAAATAGGATAATTCTTTTTTTAAGGTTTCCTTTTCAGATACATCACAACATTGGTCTATTAGCTGACGGTAATGAAAGATCTTGTTTTGCAACGCCATTTCTTCTGGAATATAACCTCCGTTTTTCAAAAGGATATAACCTGCACGGAATTCTTCGGGTATGCGGGATAAGTCTTCCAACTTTAAAGGTTTCCCTTTACCCGGCAGGTTATCTAACGCACCTTTTTCTATTGCTTCACGGATTTTGGCTTCTGCGATGGTTTCGATAATCGTATGCACTGTTTACACCAAGCTTTCTTGTGGATATTTTGTTCATCACTTACAAAGGATTAAATAAAAAGCGTATATTTTTATTATAGATTTATTAAGATAAAAATGCAATAAAGCAGTTTTGCTAAGGATTTGTGCTAATAAGGGTTTCTAATATATAATGTGTATAATACAAATCTGTTTAAAAAGAATAGCTTATCATATAAAAAAGCTATACCATCAGTAATTGAAATAACTTCATTAAGCTTGGTGGTAGCAGCGCTATTTGACTAGTAAATAAAATAAAGCATGGTTATAAAAATCGCTGAGAAGAAAGTGAGGATCTTATGAAAATAATTGACTTAACACATAATATTTCAGAAACTATGCCGGTTTATCCAGGCACAGAGGGACCTAAATTAGAAGTTGCAAATACATATGAGAAACATGGTTTTAAAGAAACCTTACTAACAATGTTTTCTCATACGGGAACACATATGGACGCACCTGCACATTTATTTGCCCATAGACCTACTTTAGATACATTTCCTGCAGAACAATTTGTAGGGAAAGCATTGGTCATTGATTGTAGTGATTTACAAGAGGGTGAAAGAATTACGATGAAGTATATTGAAGGTATAAAAGAGAAAGCAAATCAAGCAGAATTTATTTTGTTCTATACAGGTTGGGATAGCCGTTGGGGTACGAATGCCTATTTTGGAGGATATCCCTATATTACGGAGGAAGTTGCTGAATATTTAATCAATAGCAGAAAAAAGGGGGTTGGATTAGATGTGATAGGTATTGATCCTATTTCAGACGAAAACTTGACGATTCATCGAAAACTTTTTGCTGAGACGGATATAGTCATTATAGAAAATCTCACTGGTTTAGGGGAAATAGGGAATGAATTATTTACATTCTGTGCACTTCCGATAAAATACGATAACTCTGATGGAGCACCTATTCGAGCTATTGCCATTTTACAGGAATAGGTATTCCATCGCCATTTACATCACCTGCATCACCCCAAGCCGAGGAGATGATCACAGGATTCCATTGGTCTAAGCTATAATATGGGCTATACAACATGTCTTTCCCTCCAGAGGATATTTTGCAGCTTCACCGTAGGAAATATCACCTGTTAAATTGTTTTCTATATAATCAATGGCATGGCTTAGTTACTTCAGCCACTTCATAGCATCACCTTAGGTTAAAGTTTAGCACAATAAAAAATAGATAGCTTCTCTTTGGGCGTCCAGTTTTGTAAACTGTAATCACGACTTAAATCATTACATTTGTAACTACTTGGTATGAAACCTATCTGATAAGATAAAAGTAAATAATAGATAGGAGGAATTTTGTGATGATTACACATATGAAAAATATTGTTAAACGATATGGAAATCATTTAGCGCTGGATTGTGTTGATGTTGCGATAGAAGAAAGAGAAATACTGGGTTTGTTAGGTCCCAACGGTGCAGGGAAAACGACATTGATCCATGCATTAGCAGGTCTGATCAATATTGACTCCGGAGAAATTGAGGTACTTGGAAAATCCCAGAAAAATAATATGCTTGAGATCAAGAAGGAGATTGGCCTTGTCACACAGGATATTGCTGTTTTTGAAGATCTAACTGCCAAAGAGAACCTTGAGTTTTTTGGTGGAATATATGGCTTGAGAGGGAATACTTTAAAGAAGTGTGTAGAGGAAACCCTTGAATTTGTTGGTTTGAAGGAGTACGGGGGAAAACTACCCGTGAAATTTTCTGGTGGTATGAAAAGGCGTCTGAATATTGCTTGTGCCCTTATCCACAGACCTAAGTTTTTGATTATGGATGAGCCAACAGTAGGCATTGATCCCCAATCCCGCAATCATATACTTGAAACAGTGCGGAAATTAAATCAGCAAGGAACAACCATTCTTTATACTACCCACTATATGGAGGAAGTACAAGCGATTGCTTCCAGAGTCGTCATTATGGATCAGGGACATGTTATTGCTAAAGGCACCATTGAGGAATTGGTGGAGAAAATTCAACATGAAGAAAAGATTAAACTAGAAGTGGCAGAACCTACGGAGACACTTTTGGAGAAGCTTCGAAAACTTGACGGAGTGAAGCAGGTAATACAGAGTGGAAGGGAAATTCAAATTATATCCCCAGTAGGATCTGGCAATCTAGACCGCGTTCTTTCTGTTGCAAGGCAATTTGGGGGAGTACGTTCAGTTAGTACCGAAAAGCCAACGCTAGAAGATGTATTTTTAACCCTTACTGGTAAAAGATTACGGGATGGAGGGGAGGAATAAAGATGATTCTAAGATCTAGTTATTTTATGTTGAGAAGAATGTCTAGAGGATATCTTGCGTTAATAATATTATTGTTTCTTCCTTTGGCTTTAATTACAGTGCTGGGAATGGTAGCAGGGGATGTAGTGGATCCTCAGCTTAACATACCTGTTATGGATGGCATTGCGGTAACCATGATTCTTGCTTTTCAACTTTATGGTGGGTTTTACACAATGGAATTTATCAGGTATGATTTGATGTCATCAACAAAATGGCGGATGTATGCTCTGCCCTACCAAGTGCACCAGCACGCTTTTTCAATCATTTTGTCCTGTACACTATTCAGTGCATTTCAAGGCCTGGTGATGGTGTTGTTTACCCAATGGGTATATGGTGTTCATTGGGGAAATATAGGACTTGTATTCCTGGTATTGTTAGCTATCTCCATTCTTTCTCAGCTTGTATTTTTAAACTTAGTATTGGGAGTGAAGCATTATAAAACTGCGGAAGGGTTGGGAACAGTGTATGGTATCACATCAATAGCATTAGCAGGGGTATGGTTTCCTATGCCTGAAAGCGGCATTTTAAACTTTTTGTCCACCTACGCCAGTCCTCTTGCATTGGGACAAAATGCAGTTTATGCATTGATCATAGGAGAAAATGTGGATCAGGTAATTCTAAGCATTGGAATTTTACTTGCAGCCTCGGGAGCAATGGCAGTTATAGCAGTACTTCTTGGAAGGAGGAAGCTGGCATGACCATATTTTACTTTGTATTTAAACGTTTTTTTCGCAAATTTTCTGATGTTCTATTTTTATGTCTACTACCAATAGCTTCTGTTTTTTTACCTGCGGGAGAATGGCTTCCCATCCCTTTGGGGTTTCAATATTATGGTATCATACTATTGTTTGTTGCTGCTAAGTTAGCAAGTATTCTTATGGAGGATCGTACCAATAAGACATTGCTGCGAATTGGCGTGTCACCCATCACTCACTTTCAATATTTATGGCAAAATTTATTAGCCTATTCATTGATCCTGATGGGGTTAAACCTAGTGTTTATCATAGCTGGAGTAATCCTACATGGAGAAGCACTGATTTCCCCTATCTTATTGTTTATCATCTATGCCTTCTTTTCCATGACTGCCATTGGTTTTTCCTTGGCTTGGTATGCTTTATTCCGTAGTAAAGAGGCAGCCTTTAGTGTTTTGACTGGTGTTATTGTGCTGATGTCTATGTTGGGGGGAATCATGTGGCCTGTTGAAATTATGCCAATACCTTTACAGCGTGGGGCTTTGTTGTTGCCCACTTATTGGTTTGCTGAAGGCATAGTGCTTATTTCATTTGGCGCTTCAATTCTTGAGTTAGTACTTCCCTTGGTCATGATGTTTATGTTTAGCATAGTATTTTTACTATTGGGAAGTAGAAGAAAGATAGCATGATGAAGGGAAAATACTGTTTATTAAAAAGGTGTGTTTGAGCATGATCAGTAAGCAGGAAATATATACTGCTAAAGTCGGCATAATTCTTGGACGAGTTTTTGGATTATCTCTACTGAGTTTGTTGTGGCTAGGAAGCGACGGCACTGAGGTAGGGGTAGTCCTTCTGCTGTTTTTACTAATTATGGCATTGACCCGTTGGCGCTTTGATTTGCCAGGGTGGACGGTAATTATTGACCAAGCGGCATGTTTTATTATAATGCCATATTGGCCTCAAGCATTCTTTGGACTGGTTTTACCCATCTTTGAGGCTATGATTAAGGGACAAGCGTGGTTGGCTTTACCAGGATTTGCTTGGGTGATTGTTTATGAATATATATCCATACCACTCTTTGGGGCCTTTATGCAAGCTGTCTTTGTTGGGTGGCTCATTCGTGGTTGGGCAACAGAAACCAATGTATATCGTCAAGAAGCTGATCGTGAACGCCGTGAACGCTATGCATTAGAAAGTTTTAAGGGAGAGCTGCTATTGGCCAATATACAAGCCGCTCGTATGGCGGAGTTATCTGAACGGAATCGGATTGCCCAAGAATTGCATGATGATGTAGGACATGAATTAACTGCCGCTGTATTGGCACTACAGGCTTTTGAACACTTATGGAAGGAAGATAATCCATCGGCTCAAGAGATGTTTTCCCAAGCACAGCAAAGACTCTCCAATAGTGCCCTTCACTTAAGAGAGACAGTACACAATATGAAACCAGTGAAGGCCATGGGAATTGATGCGTTACAAGAAATCTGTAAGGGATTTACAGCCTGTCCTATCAATTTTCAAGTTTATGGTGACACATCAAAGGTGTCGGTTTATTTATGGAGCATTCTTCAACCTTGTTTAAAAGAAGCTTTAACAAATGTCATACGCCATGCCGAAGCGACTATGGTAGAAGTCTGTTTAGATGTCAATCCTCATATTGTGAGATTGTCTATATATAACGACGGAACTGTCGCCAATAGTCGGGACACTGGAATAGGCCTTAGAAATCTTCGACAGCGGGTTAAGGCAGTGGGAGGCAGTATATCGATTGATACAGCTGATGGATTTCGACTTATTTGTGTACTTCCTATGGAGAAAAATACTACTAATGTATTTGAGTGGTAAATTTGTAGGAAAGGAGGACTGATTATATGAAAATCTTGATTGCAGATGATGATCCATTGGTATGTCAAAGTCTTCAGGTACTTCTTTCTCGTGAGAAGGATATGGAGGTGATAGCTACAGCTCATAATGGTGCTGAAGCCATTGCTTCATGCCAGAGTACATTGCCAGATGTAGTATTAATGGATATACAAATGCCTGTTATGAATGGTATACAGGCGACGCGACAAATTAAGCAGGATTGGCCGGAAGTTCGTGTGATGATGTTAACCACTTTTCAGGATGAACAAAATATTCGCCTGGCCATTTCAGCAGGTGCAGAAGGGTACTTGATTAAGTCAATAGAGGTTTCTAGTATGGCGCAGCAGTTGCGTACGCTTTTTTCTGGCAGTACTGTACTGGATGCGGATGTACTAAGACGATTGACACAACCCGAAAAAGATGAGCTTAAGAAATTGACCCCAAGGGAAAAAGATATTGTAGAATTAGTAGCTCAAGGACTTTCCAATCGTGAAATAGCTGAAGAACTATTTATTAGTGAGGGAACAGTGCGGAACAATGTGTCAGTTATATTGGAAAAGCTACAGATAAGAGATCGAACACAGTTGGCGATTTATTATTGGAGAAAATCATAGTGGCGTGTGAGAGGCAATTGTTGTGTCTGCTGTAGTGATGAGCTTGTAGCAAAGCAAAAAAAGATGAAGCAAAGAGGGGATAAAAGTATTACAGCAAAACCCCTATTGGAACAAAGTAGCGGCTGAGAAAGAATTAAAAATACGAAGTAGTAAAAATTTTAATTCTACATAAAATAGATGAAATGGCAATGAAATTCATTAAGGAGGTACAAGGATATGGGCCATAAAGTTACTGATAAAGTTACATGGGTGGGAAAAATTGATTGGGAGCTAAAGCGGTTTCATGGCAACGAATATTCTACCCATAGAGGTTCATCATATAACGCTTACTTGATAAAGGATGAAAAAAATGTATTAGTAGATACTGTGTGGCAGCCTTTTGGTAAAGCGTTTATAGAAAACTTAAAGAAAGAAATTCACTTAGAAAACATAGATTATATTGTCACAAATCATGCTGAAGTAGATCACAGTGGCGGTTTAGAAGAATTGATGAGAGAAATCCCTGAGACGCCAATTTATTGTACAAAAAATGGTGTTAAGTCATTAAAGGGGCATTATCATAAATCGTGGAATTTTGTTGAAGTAAAAACTGGAGACACTTTGGATATAGGAAAAAACAAATTAATCTTCATAGAAGCAAGAATGTTGCACTGGCCTGACAGCATGTTTACATATATGACAGGAGAAAACATACTTTTTAGCAATGATGCTTTTGGTCAGCACTATGCATCTGAATTTTTGTTTAATGATTATGTTGATAGTGCCGAATTGCATCAAGAGGCAATAAAATATTATGCAAATATACTTACGCCATTTAGCACCTTAGTAATGAAAAAAATCGAAGAAGTAACAAATTTTAATCTACCTATTGCTATGATTTGTCCGAGCCATGGGGTGATATGGAGAGAAAATCCACTTGAGATTGTAAATAAATATCTTGAATGGGCAAGGGACTATCAAGAAAACCAAATCACGATAGTTTATGATACGATGTGGGATGGGACAAGAAGAATGGCGGAAGCAATAGCAGAAGGCATTCAATTTGCTGATGACAAAGTTGCCGTCAAATTGTATAATGTCTCTAAAACTGATAAAAATGATGTTATTACAGAAATCTTTAAATCTAAGGCATTCTTAGTAGGCTCTCCAACCATTAATAAAGGCATTTTATTTTCAGCAGCGGGAATTCTTGAAATGATTAAAGGACTAGGATTTAGGAATAAAAAGGCAAGTGCCTTTGGATGCCATGGTTGGAGTGGAGAAAATATTAAAATCATTACAGAGGAAATAGATAAAGCAAAGATTACTTTAGTTGATGATGGGATAAAGGAAATGTGGAATCCAGATACAGAAGCATTACAAAGATGTCGCCAGTATGGTAAAGAATTTGTTGAAAAATTATAGAAAAATAGCTAATCTGTAATAAAATGTAAAAATTTATTTTGTTGTTTTATTATTTTAGCTGTGATATAATTTTATTAGATAATTCGAACTATTTCTATTTAATTAAATATTAGACCAGATGATGGCAACGGGAGATATCAAGTGAATCCATGTATTGATCATTCATTTTGATAGCCGAAGGAGCAATATGAAGACTGCCGAAACTTCATAGAAACTCTCAGGCAAAAGTATCGTTGTTGGATGGACCTCTGAAAAGTCCTATAAATAGGCGCCGAAGGAGAAAGTTGTATTCAATATAGCGATACTCTCAGGTAAACAAACAGAGAATGCGAGGCTTTTATTAGCTTTGCATTCTTTTTTTTATAAATAAAAAGAATGCAAAGCAGAAAGAAAACCAATATTATAATGACAGCCTTAAAAAAATGGAAAATATAAGGAGGAACTTATGGAGACTTTAAAAAGAACAGTACTTTTTCATGAACATTTAAGATTAAAGGCGAATATGGTGGACTTTGGTGGATGGGAAATGCCTGTTAATTATCCAGCAGGTATTAGTGAGGAGCATCTTTATACACGACAAAAAGCAGGGATTTTTGATATTTCCCACATGGCAAGATTTGTGATCACTGGAAAAGAAGCAGTGAAGTTTTTACAGCATGTTTTAACCAGCAATGTTCTAGCGCTAGATTTGAATCAGGCTCAATATACTATAATCCCTAATGAAAATGGTGGTGCTCTGGACGATGCTTATCTGTACCGCTTTTATGAGGATCAATATTTGTTGGTGGTGAATGCGGCCAATGCTGAGAAGGATTGGGCACATTTGACAGAAGTTATCAAAACCTTTGATGCCCAAATCACCAATCAATCTGATGCACTTGCAATGATTGCTATACAAGGACCTGATTCAAAAAATATTTTGGCAGAGCTTTCAGGAGATGCTTATTTGACGGAACCTGTTAAAAATGCTCTTAATATTGTTGCGTTAGATGGTAAAGAAGTACGCATTGCTAAAACAGGCTATACAGGAGAACCTATAGGTTTCGAACTGTTTGTCAAATCTGAGGAGGCTGTTGCCATTTGGAACCTTTTAATAGAAAAGGGTGCGGCACCTGCTGGTCTTGGAGCAAGGGATACCTTAAGGATGGAAGCTGGTTATCCACTTTATGGTCATGAACTAGGTTTAGATATTGATGGTAAGGAAATTCCTATTTATTCTGTACCATTAGCTAAATTTGCTGTTAGTTTTTCTGAAGCAAAAGGAGACTACATTGGTAAAAAAGCACTACTAAAACAGTTTGAGGTCCTACAGAGAATAATAAAAAGAGATTTCTCAGATATTTCTGATTTGCCAAGGATGATCAAGCCTATTGCCTTGATCGGTAAGGGAATTGCGAGAAACGGGTGTAAAGTATACAAAGATGGGGTAGAGGTAGGATATGTAACCAGCGGTACGATGGCACCTTACTTTAAGACAGAGGGTCAGGGGTTAGACACCATCATAAAAGAGGAAAAAGGCATGAGATCCATCGGCCTTGCTCTTGTCAACAGCGATGTTTTAGTAAACGATGAGGTGGAGGTTGAGATCCGTGGAAAGAAAGCAAAAGCGGCGATAACTCCTTATCATTTGAGAGGGGATGCACCACCTTTTGCAAGGCCTATTCTTCACGGTTTTGAAGAAATATATAAAGTTGATACTCCATCAGACTATAAAACAAAAGCATTGAACTTGATCGAGAAAAGTTTGGAAAATCACATGTGGCGACAGGAGGAATGTATTAATTTGATACCTTCCGAGCAATCCCACTCCAGTGCTGTAAGACTGCTATCTATTATGGACCCTTCCTTCAGATATGCTGAACATAAGAAAATAAAATCTTTCTATGACTATGATGTTTTCTATTATCAGGGTACAAAATTTATCGATGAAGTAGAACATCTGCTGGTGGAGGAATTGAAAAAATACTTTAATTGTACAGAAGTTGAGACAAGGGTGATCAGTGGTCAAATGGCCAATACAGCGGTTTTTAGTGCTTTAATGGATTACAAAAATAGAGTGAATCGAAAGAGGGAGGCAAGCCGATTAGGTTATGTTTTAAACAACCATATTATCAAAGGTGGCCATCTAAGTGCACAGCCTATGGGTGCTTTGCATGACTATATTGCCATTGACCCTGTTACTGAAAAATCTGCTGTAGTGAATTTCCCGGTATTAAAGGATAATAATTTTAAGATTGATGTTGAAGAAACAAAGAAAGTTATTGATAAATTTAAGCCGGAGCTAATCATCTTTGGCAAAAGCATGGTGTTGCATAAAGAGCCAGTAAAGGAAATTAGAGAATTTGTTGATGAACAAAAAATTAATACAACGATTATGTACGATATGGCTCATGTTCTTGGATTAGCGGGGGACTACTTCCAGAATCCCTTTGCTGAGGGAGCTGAAATTGTCACCGGTTCTACCCATAAGACGTTTTTTGGTACCCAAAGAGGAATTATTGCTGGAAATTATCAAAAAGAAGACTTTAAATACGAGTTTTGGGAAACCATTGAAAGAAGAGCTTTCCCTGGAAGTGTCAGCAATCATCATTTGGGAACCATGCTGGGACTTTTGATGGCGGCTTACGAGATGAATTATTTCAAGGATGCGTATCAAAAAAATATTATTGAAAATGCAAAACATTTTGCAAAAGCCTTGAAGGAAGCCGGTTTAGAGGTAGTAGGAGACCCTGCGATATCTTATACTGAGACCCATCAGGTGATGGTCAATGTAGGTTACGGTACAGGCCCTGAGGTAGCCAACAGATTAGAAGACAACAATATTATTGTAAACTATCAGGCAACGCCAGAGGAAGAAGGCTTTACTGCATCAGGAGCCTTACGTATTGGAGTTTCTGAGATGGTGAGATTTGGTTTCGATAAGAAGGAATTTGAACAGTTAGCGGAAATTATAGCTGATGTTGTTTTAAGAAATAAAAATGTTAGGGAAGATGTAAAAAAACTAAGAAGTAATTTCACCAGCATGAAGTATTGCTTTACAGATGAGGAGATCGTTGAGGGCTTGAATAAACTAGCTAAAGGTATTCATCTGTAAATACAATTTACTAACATCTATTTCTATAGCCCCCTTTTCTAGGGGGCATATTTTATCTTGATTTTGTTTTTAGTGTAGGTGGGATTTTTAAATCGGGTAGAGTAGATTCTCCACCTGATTCCCCCGATGTTTCAGCTTGCTGGAACGAGTTCACGGAAGTTTTGTTAGAATATATCTTCATAGTGTATTATTAAGCATCTAGAGTTTTGGCTTATATGGAAGTATGATAGGTCATAGTGTTATCATAGATGTATGATATAATATATATGTGTAAACAAGTATGGAAGGCAATAGCTTTTATGAGATTGCCTATATTTTGCTTAATTTGTTAGAAAAAAATATGTCTAATACATGGACATAAATATTAAATAGAAAATAGGATAAAGCGTGTGACTATTTTACCTATGCATGTATATAGCAAGGAGGAATCTATTATATGGAAAAACGTATGTTAGGAAATACAGGGATAGAGGTGTCAGAATTATGCTTTGGGGTGCTGCCAGCAGGCCCATTGCAGAAAAACCTTCCCCCAGAAGAGTCAGCAGAGATGATAGCCTATGCTATTAAAAGTGGAATTAATTTTTTAGATACAGCCCAAATGTATAAGACTTATTCCCATATAAAGCTAGCCTTAGATAAAGTAAGCACTCGTCCTGTTATAGCTTCAAAATCCACAGCGCTTACATATGAAGAAATGGAAGAAGCTATACTAGAGTCTTTAGAAGCCATGGGTTTGGAGGATATTGACATTTTTCATCTCCATGCAGCGAAGGCAGAGGCTGATGTATTTGAGGTGCGTAAGGGGGCTTTACAGTGTTTACTTGATTATAAAGCTAAGGGAATTATAAAGGCCATAGGTATATCAACCCATAATGTCAAAGTAGTAGAGGCCGCTGCTGTTAGAAGGGAAATTGATGTAGTTTTTCCAATTATAAATAAAGCCGGCCGTGGTATTATAGGTGGATCAGTGGAAGAAATGCGAAAAGCCATAGCGTTATGTACTCAGAATGGTAAAGGAATATATCTTATGAAGGTTTTAGGTGGGGGGACACTCATAGATGAATACAGCAGTAGTGTGGATTTTAGTAGGTCTATAGAGGGTGTAGCTTCTATTTCTATAGGAATGGTAAGTAAGGAAGAGGTTTTGTATAATGTAAAATATTTCAATGGAGAAAGAGATTTGGAAGGAATTATTAGCATAAAAAGCAAGAAAAATCCTAGGATTCCTCAGCACATGTGCGCTAGCTGCGGCAAATGCATAGAAGCCTGTCATAGTGATGCCATTTATTTTAATGAATCAGAAAAGGCCTGCATAGATTTGTCTAAATGTGTTCAGTGTGGGTACTGTGCAGTTGCCTGTCCGCATTTTTGTATAAGGATTGTCTAGTATAAACTATCGTTTAAGCAAGAGTCAGTTGGGATGATAAGCATCATCTTGACTGGCTCTTTAAAGTTTAAGTTAAACAGTTGTGTTGTTTAAACGAGAAGCAGATGAATCGTAGTTTTACCACATTCTAAAACTTTCCAACTAAGGAGTAACACCAAGGGTCCTAATTCTGACATTAGGATTGATATGGATAATTGCCTTTGAAAATTGATGATTCCAGTTTTCGGCATCAAAATATTCAGGGTGATTGGCCTTGACATATTTGCCATAGCCAATATTATCATTCTTTAATTCATTTTGCAAAATCTCTAAAACGTTTTTTAAATCATTTTTGATTTCTCTAGCAAGCTGAGTTTCAAGCTCTTCTATTTTATTATTCTCCAGCATGTTATGTTTTGGGGTATGTTCTGCTAGCACACTATTAATAAAAATATCTTGAAAAATATGGAGCTCTCCATCTATAATTTTTGTCTTGATTTTACTTTTTCCTCCTTTGAGGTTAAGAGAAACAAATCCCCCCATAAGTTCAAAGGTATAAATTCCTCGCTGTATTTCTCCCTTTAGCAGCATAAAACTTCTGCTATTTCTTCCCCGAAGACGTTCAATGAGTTTATCCCCTTGAAATAAAGCAACACAGCCCACGTTCAATTCATTATCATCGGCACCATAACAAATGAAAGGCATAGAGGGTTCAATACCATCACTATAATATTCATGACTAAAACTTCTCAAGGTGCTAATAGGTACTACAGTAGATTGATGATTTTGTTCAATAGCGTCGAATATAAAGGTGCTGACAAAGAGAGAGACTGGAGGTTCCATAGCAAGTAAATCTACAGCTTTATCAATAAAGACAGCAAATCTGGTGGTTCCTCGGTAAAGTGGTTCTCTCAACATGGCATCAACATGCACCATGATCCCTTCTTTTGCCACCTTTTCACTAAAGATAACGACTCTAATATTATCATAAGAGATTTGACGGTACACCTTTTGTTGAAAATTACTCTTGGCCTTGCCCAAAGAGGGGGCCTCTGTAGAAACTTCATGTTTATTTTCAGGGGCTTCAGGAATAATGGTAGGGAAGCCAATTGTAAAAAAATACTGCTCTGGATTCTCCTGACTGATGTCAATGCCTAATCCATAGACAATTAACAGATTCTCTAAATTTGTAGAATCCCAGCAGCCTATTAAAGGAAAAACAAGTAGTATAATAGCCAGTAACTTAGCTATTTTTCTCATAAGGCTCTCCTCCCTCTAATAAAATACATAAAGAATAAAGTCAATGGAAGTACAAAACCAAAAAAAAGATTAAAATTTGCAACCTGTTCTCCGATCTCCACCACTTCTGCTGTGTTTTGAGGATAGAGGGATAAGAGATAGATGATAGGAGCAAAAATATAGGTAAAGAAGTTCGTTTTCTTTGTGGAAAAAATACTTTGTAACACAATACAACCAGCTAAATACTGTATCCCAATAGTAGCTAAGACGGTAAATGTCCAGAAAATCGCAAAAAATATTTCCGTCCTTTCAACAACAGGAAAATCAACCGCCGTTAAATAATTAATAGATGGATACAGGACTTGAGCAATTTCCTGAGGGCCATATAGAGCGATTTGGGATAGAACAGTAGCAGTATAAAGTACCGTAATGCTCAAGGTGGCCATAACAGCATATTTCATAATAGGCCTTTGCTTGTCGGAGATATAAGGATAATAAATTAAAAGAACTTCATAGCCGGCAAAAGCAAAAAAAGAAGGCAAGATACCCTTTAAAATATTACTGATGCCAGAACCGCCAATGGGTCTTAAGTTAATCAAAGAAGCCTGTGGAAGACCGATAAAAATCAATAGAGCAAAGGGAAGTAGTAAAAATACTAGGACTTCCGCAAATCTAGCTAGTGTAGTTAATCCGTTTCTAGTCATGTAGACGGCTGTAATGAGAATAATAAAATTTATGATATAGATGGGGGTATTAGGCAAAAGCCAAGTATAAACCATCTCGGACAAAAAACGGATAACAACAGCAGTAACCAGAAAAGCATAGATACTATAACCAATAGCAATGAAATATCCTAAAGGTTTACCTAATAAGCAACAGGTATATTGAAGAAAATTATACTTAGGAAATTTGCTGATGGTATACACAATGATCATCATGATAAAACTGATGAAGAAACCATTAAGCAACACAGAAATCCAAGCATCCTGTTGAGAGACTTCAGCTACTGATCTAGCAAGCCCCAGAATACCAGACCCTACAATGATATTAAGGATTATCACAAAAGACTGTATGGCGGATATCTCTCCATTTTTATATTTTTGGTACACTTTTTATACAACTCCTTTTATTCTTCTGTGTATTGCTAAGACTTCTACTTCTACAAGCGAGAGATCAAGCACTACATCCTCGAAGTAAATTCGGCTACAATTCAGGGGGAATAAAAACTTCCCTGGAATGAAGTCTCATTTTATCTCCATCTTGATTCGTGAGAATTATTGGCAGTTTTAGGTCGATATTTAAAACGCCATAGATTGCTGCGGATGAGAGCATCCTTTTTAATATCACTGTCAATGGGGGCCAAAGGTGAAAGATATGGATAACCTAAGGAGTCGAGACTACAAAGGTGGATAATAACCCAGCTCCAGGCGATAATAATGCCAAAGGCACCAAAAGTAGCCGCCATTAATATCATGGGAAAGCGAACCATTCTTAGGGCATAGGAACTGCTATAGTGGGGTAGAATGTAACTTCCTAGAGCGGTAATTGCTACAACAATAATCATGGTAGGGCTTGCTAAATTGGCTTGTATAGCTGCATCTCCTATAACAATTGCTCCAACAATCCCCACTGTTTGTCCAATCGTACCTGGCAATCGGGCGCTAGCTTCTCTTAATATTTCGATGGTAAATTCCATCAATAACGCTTCTACTACTGGTGGAAAAGGAACTTGAGCCCTTGTTCTAGATAAATCAACGATTAAATCCATAGGCAACATTTGTTGATGAAACGAAATCAATGCCACATAAATAGAGGGAAAGGAAGTAGCAATAATAAACCCTATAAAACGTAGAATCCTTGTAAAATTACCATAAAGAATCCTTTCATAATAGTCCTCAGGAGATTGAAAAAGTTGAAAAAAGGATGTAGGTAAAATTAAAGCCAATGGACTACCATCTACTAAAACAATTATTCTTCCCTCCAATAAATTACCACAGGCCTTATCAGGACGCTCAGTTATTTGCATCTGTGGAAAAGGAGAGTAGGGGCTACTCTCTAAATATTGCTCAATATAGCCGCTCTCAAAGATGCCATCAATTTGTATTTCTTCTAGTTTACTTATAAGTTTTTCTAAAGCCTGTTTATTTACGATATTTTCCATGTAAATAACAGATACAGTTGTATGCGTTTCATTGCCAATGACTAGTTTTTTTGACTTTAAGAAAGTACTCTTAATCTTCTGACGGATAAGACCTATATTCGTATGAACATTTTCAACAAAGCTATCTCTTGGACCTCGAATAATATTTTCTACAGGAGATTCCTCCACATTTCTAGTATCTCCCCCAATAGTATTTAATGCTAATCCATCGGTATAACCATCCATTAACAATATAGTATTTCCAGACAGTATTGCTTCTATAATTTCCTGAAAACTATGGATGTAATTAATATTATTGACATTAACCAGTTCTTCAGCAATCTCTAACGTAAAATTTTCTATAGGATGATTTTCTTGATTGACTAAGCCATAATGATTCAGCGGTCTAATAATATTGTCATTAACTTCCTTTGAATTTACTAAGTTATTGAAAAAAACTAGTAATATTTGAGTTCTACCATTTTTACTATAGAGATTTAATTTTCTATAGATAATATCATCACAGTCTTCAAATGCTGTCTCTAAATGAGATTTAGTTGTATCTATATTTTTAGAGATTGTTAAATCAGTGAATGTCTTATTGGCAATTTTCTGGTCTATATTAGATGATTTTTTAGTACTGAAGAATTTTTTAAAAAAGCGCAATCATATCCCTCCAGTTTCGATTTTTATTTTTATTATGTACAGTATAACTTTGTTCATCCAAATTAAATTGTTGCAAGTTATTTTATTGTTAGGAAGACTATTATTTAGGCAAATATAAACTTCTGCGTGAAAAGAGAGAGTTCTGCATAATTAAATTATCATTGAATATAAATATAGAGAAAATAATGGACAAAGATTTCACAAATAAAAGGGGGAGATTAAGATGATTTTTGATTTTAAGTAGAGCTATCTAATGCCATGGATTGAAGAAAAATCACGGGGGGAGTAATATGAAAAAAATAACAAAGCTAATTTCACTATTACTTGTGGTAAACATGATAATGCTTTTAGCAGCATGTACAAACCAGACGGCGCCGGTAGAGAAGAATGAAATAACTCCAATGAAGGCAGGAGAATATACGATTAGCGTTACAGGTATAAAACCAATGAAGGTAAAAGTAGTTTTAAGTGAGACGGCCATAAAAGCAGTTGAAGTTGTTTCTCATGAGGAAACGCCAGGTGTATCTGATATAGCATTAAAAGAAGTTCCAGAGAAAATCGTTGAAAAACAAAGCATAGGCATTGATACAATCTCTGGGGCAACTATGACCAGTTCCGCTATTATTGAAGCGGTAACTAAAGCTATTGAGCAGGCTGGAGGTGTAGTTAGTGAGTTTAATCTTCCTGAAGCTGCGGATGGATCCGATATAAGTGATGATGGTCGTCCAGCCTTAGGCACAGAAAAACTGCCAGCTTCTTGGGATATGACCTACGATGTAGTAGTAGTGGGGGGAGGGTTTGCAGGATTGGCAGCAGCTTACGAATCGGCAACATTAGGTGTAAATACCCTCCTTATTGATAAGATGCCTGTATTAGGAGGTAATTCTCAAATTAATGGTGGGGTGTAT
Source organism: Clostridium formicaceticum (assembly GCF_001854185.1). Lineage (NCBI taxonomy): Bacteria > Bacillati > Bacillota > Clostridia > Peptostreptococcales > Natronincolaceae > Andreesenella > Andreesenella formicacetica. The sequence goes on along the minus strand of NZ_CP017603.1, from coordinate 4,423,857 downwards.
GCATCCTACACAAGTAAAATAGCAGACGAACTTTATAAGAAACTAGATTTGCAACCAGATACAGCAGAAAAACACATTGAAGATACGATTAAAGGCGGAGACTACATGAATGATGAGAAGTTAGTAAAGAACTTGGTTTATGGATCGCCTTATTTTCTTAACTTGATGCTGGATAATGGTTTAGAAGTCAGAGAATCTATCACCCGCCCAGGGGGGCATTATGGATATCGTACTTACACGACGATTAATGGTGTAGGAGCAGATATTGTTGCTGTTCAAAAGAAAATTTTGAATGATACATCTGCTACAGTTATGCTTAATACCGAGATGACTCAAATCTATCGTGAAACTACAGGAAATCAAAGGGTAGTAGGAATTAGAGTGAAAACACAGGAAGGATTTAAGGATGTGAAAGCAAATAAGGGGGTTATCATTACTACTGGAGGATTCAGTGGTAATGTTGAAATGCGTTCAAAACATGTTCCAGGCCTTACAGCCGACATACCAACCACCAATCACGTTGGAGCAACTGGAGAGGGCATTATTATGGCGCAGGAAGTTGGCGCTAATACCACACAGATGTCCTATATACAACTTTATCCTTTTGCCGATCCTAATAACGGTGTACTTGATGCTACAGCTGTTATTCCCTTTAGTGGACCAAGTTCAGGCATCGTCTATGTTGATATCAATGGAAAGCGTTATGTTAATGAAGGAGAACGTCGCGATGTTTGTGCAAGGGCTGCACAAGAAAGTGGTGGATTCCCAACATTTTCTATATTTGGTCAGGAAATTGTTGAAAAAGGTGGATTCATTTCAGATACACAATTAAATGGGGGGATACAAGCAGAGCGAATCTTTAAAGCAGACACGCTTGAAGAATTAGTAGAAATTATCAATGCCCATACGTATAAAGATAGTAAAATCAATATGTCGGCAGAAACATTAATAGACACAATCAAAACGCATAATGGCTATGTAGCAGAGGGTTATGACCCTGATTTTAATAAAGTCATCGACAAAGGTGTAATGCTAAAAATTGAAAGTGGTCCATATTATGCAATACCTCAGTGGCCTTCAGTGCACCATACAATGGGTGGATTAACAATTAATGAAAGAACCGAAGTTCAAGATGTTTGGGGTAAGGTGATTCCAGGCTTGTATGCAGCTGGAGAAGTTGTTGGTGGCGTACATGGAACCAATCGACTTGGTTCAAATGCTATCCCGGATGCAGCGGTACATGGCATAATTGCAGGCCAGGTTGCAGCAAAAGGAACAGTGCCTGATTTTGTGCCTAGGAACTGATAAGGATAGTTCTTCATGTATCTAAAGAAATGATGTCAATGATAATTCCATTGAAGCATGCAGTAAAGATAGAGAGAATAGGTTAAAGTCAAACTTTTTTTAGCTTTCTAGTGAATTTAACAGTGTGTTATACGTTCCCTCAGATGAATGTTTGGGGGAATTTTTGTATGATTAAGTAGTTATGCGTTCATTTGATTCGCCTGGTGTTGTAAGATTATATCTTGTATAATAAAGGGCAATAAAAGAAATAGCGATTATTAAAGGAGGATTGAAGAAAAAGTGACATGTGACCGCTGTACAGATAAATTATGTGCCAGTAAAGTTCCTATATTTTCAAACCTATCTCGGGAAGAATTGGTTGAAATTATTGCTATGACAGGACATCGTAGTTATCATAAAGGGGAGTCTGTTTTTCTAGAGGGAACAAATGCCGCCACTTTATATTTGATAAATGTGGGAAAAATTAAATTGTACAAGTATACCAAGGAAGGGAAAGAACAAATTCTTCATATTTTGGCGGATGGAGATTTTTTTGGAGAGCTCAATTTATTGAAGGAGGGTACCTATGGTTTTTATGCTGAAGCTATGGCAGAAACGAGGGTATGTACTTTGACAAAAGACAAATTGAGAAATCTTATTTTAAAACGTCCTGAAATTGGACTAAAAATTTTAGAAGTAGTCAGTGAAAGACTACTAAAACTAGAAAACTTAGCACAAAATCTAGCAACAAACGATGTAGAAACCCGCATTGCCCAATTGATCTTAGACCTCAGCAAAGAGAACGGGAGAAATATAGATAGAGGAATAGAAATTAAGTTATCTCTTACGAGAGAAGATATGTCCAACTATATAGGTGTGGCCAGAGAAACGATCAGTAGAAAGCTCAAGAAGTTTCAAGATGAAGGAATTATCGAAGTCATTGGAAATAAAAAAATCATCCTGTTAGACGAAGAAAGATTAAAAGGACATCTATCACTCTAGAAACTGTAAAGGTTTTTAGAGTTTTTTATTTTTTTTCTTTTTATTTGACTGTGGTCACAGTTTTAAGATTTGATCTCTCCTATAATAAGGATAACAAGACAACAAGCTTTCAAACAAATAGGAGGAGATAGCTATGGATAAAAAGATACAAGTTGCTGATAAAACCTATTGGATTGGTTATATAGATGACCGTAAAGTTCCATTTCATCGATTAACACTTGAGAAGGGAACAACCTACAACAGCTATTTATTATTCACTGAAAAACCTACAGTAATTGATACAGTAGATATAAGCTTTGGGAAACAATTTGTAGAGACTATAGGTCAGTACATTGCACCGGAAGAAATTCAGTATATCATTATTAATCATGTGGAACCAGATCATTCAGGTGGGTTACCAGCTTTAGCAAACAAAGCTAAAAATGCTACGATAGTAACCACAGAACTTGGTGCTAAAGAATTAAAAGAAATGTATAAACTTCATCATAGAGAATTTATGGTAATACAAGATGGAGATACATTAGATATTGGAGGCAAAACCCTTAAATTCTTTGAAACTCCCTACCTTCATACAGAAGAGACAATGATAACTTATTGTATTGAAGATAAAGTTCTTTATCCATGTGACCAGTTTAGCAGTCATGTTGCAACCTATCAGTTATTTGATGATTTAGCGAAGGAAGATATCATGCCAGATTTCCGTGTGTATTATCAATTAATCATGCATCCCCATAGACCCTATGTACAAGATATGATAGAAAAAATTAAAGATCTTGAAATAAATATAATTGCACCTTCTCATGGGTATATCTTGAGAAGTGATGCGAAAAAATATATCAGGGCCTATGATGAAATGAGTAGACCAAACCAAGATACCAAAAAAGCTTTGATCATTTATTCAACCATGACTGGAAATACGAAAGCTGTAGCAAATGATCTAGCAGATGGGTTAAAGCATAAGGGAATTTCTGTGCAAATAATGAATGCCCAAACAAATAGCAATATAGAAGCAATAAAGGAAGCTATTTTGACTTCAGATGCTATCCTCTTTGGAAGTTCTACAAGATATGCTGATATGGTGGGTTCACTAGAAAGCATTTTACAGGAACTGAAGGAGATGGATTTAGAACATAAGATAGGAATTGCTTTTGGGTCTTATGGATGGAGTGGAGAAGCAATTGAAGTTATTCAGGATTATTTAAAACAAAGCAACTTAAAGGTTATTGACAGTGGATATATGATTAAAACAACAGGGATGGATCATTTGCAATTCCCTATAAGAGTGAAGTTTAAACCTGAAAAAAATGAAAAAGAAAAATTATTTCAGGCAGCACAAGCTATTGGAGACTTATTACTTGGGTAAATATAAAAAAATGGAGGGATTAATATGAAAAAAATCTTTATGACATCTCAAAAAATAGGGGAAATCGCTACAATATTTCCAAAAGCCACAGATATTTTTATGGCGTATGAGATTGATTTTTGTTGTGGTGGCGATAGACCTTTAGCTACCGCTTTAAAAGAACAAAATATCAATGCGTCAGAAATATTAAAAAAATTGCATGATGCTTATGAAAAATATGAAGCCCTGCAAAACAAAGAGATTGATTGGACAAAGGCTACCTTGTCAGAATTAATTGACTATATTGTAGGTAAACATCACACCTTTATGCGGGATGAGCTCCCAACTACTGGTCAGTTGCTAAATAAAATATTAAAAGTGCATTATGTAGATCATGGAGAAACCTTATCAAAGCTTCATAAACTCTTTAATCAGTTGAAGAGTGAAATTGAAGAACATCTAATAAAGGAGGAAGAACTGCTTTTCCCACTGATTAAAGAATATGAAAAGAATCCTTCAAAGGATGTTTTAGAAAAAGTCTTTAAAATAATGAAGGAAACTGAGGATGAGCATGATAACGCAGGGGATGTATTAAAGGAAATGAGAAGAATCACCTGCCAATATCAAGCCCCATCTGGCGGATGCAACTCTTTTGTTAGAACCTATGAAAAGTTGCAAGCTATTGAAGCTGACTTATTCCAGCATATTCATTTAGAAAATAATATCTTATTTCAGCGGTTAGATCAAGAAAAAAGTTAAATTAAAACAGACACCTAAAGAAAGAAATCCTTAGGTGTCTGCTTTGTAGCCGATAGGATCATTAGAAAAATATTCTTAAGCGTTATTTGAAGCAGGTGTTTAAATAGGCTGGATAAAAAAATTAAGGAGATATTAAAGGTTTTAGTGATGTTGACAGCAAAGGGATGAATTTGTATAATTAGAAAGAAGATTAAAAAACTTTATTCTATGAAAGGGCAAGGTATTTGCAGAGATGGAGATATAATTCACTTCAACGATTGATGTAAGATGAGAACAGAAATATAAAACCTTAGTTAAACCTTAAGTAAAGGTTTTATTGTTATTCATTTTATCAAAATTTATGAGTGGATAGTATTTTTAGAGCTGTGGATAGCTTGGTTATAGGATATGTTTTATTTTAGGCCGTGGATATTAAAATTCAAGTTTAAAGGCGTATAACTATAAACTAGGATATATTATAATTTTTTTTGATGATATCTTGTTTAAGGCTCTATTAATCATGCATTAAGATGATCATATTCGCAAAATGCTATCCTCTCCAAATTAGGGAGGATTTTTTATGTTATTGGTTGAATGCAGTAAGGTGAGAAAATACTTTGGTGATCGGTTAATACTGGATATAGATGATTTGAAGATTTATTCACAGGATCGAATAGGGATTGTTGGTAGAAATGGGGTAGGAAAAACCACCTTTATCAATATACTAAGTCAAAGACTAGCGCCTGATGAAGGTTGGGTAAAGTTATATGGAAAGGCTGGATATATATCACAGTTGGAATCACCAGATAGGAAAAAGATAAGTAAGGAAATGGCTTCAAAGTTTGGTGTTAAGCCCATCTGGCATGAGGAGATGAGTGGAGGAGAAAAAACAAGATTTAAGCTGGCAGAGGCTTTGGATAATGAGCGTGTGATGCTATTTGCAGATGAACCCACCAGTAATGTAGATATGCAAGGTATTGAACTGATGGAGGAGAAACTTGCAGCCTATGAAGGTCTTCTCATCATCATCTCTCATGATAGAAGTTTTTTGGATAGATTATGTAATCAAATTCTAGAGATAGAAAATGGAAAAATTAAAATTTATAAGGGTAACTATAGTGACTATAGAGAGCAGAAGATGCAAGAAAGAGAAAGAGCCGCCTTTGAATATGAAGAATATATCAAAGAGAAAAAACGTCTTGAGGAAATTATTCACAGGACAAAAGAAAAAGTGAAAAGCATGAAAAAAACGCCAAAAAGAATGGGAAATTCTGAGGCTAGACTTCATAAAATGGGACCTCAAAAAGCAAAGGCGAATCTTGAAAGAGCAGTTAAAAATGTCGAAAAGCGAATTGAACATCTTGAGGCTAAAGAAAAACCTAAAGAAGAACCGGGAATTAAACTAGATATCATGGAAACCAGTAGGCTGCATAGCAAAATTATTATAGAAGGAAGGAATGTAAATAAAGCATTTAAAGATAAGCTACTATTAGAAAATGCAACTTTTAACATTTATAACGGTGCTAAAGTAGCATTACTTGGTCCTAATGGATGTGGTAAAAGCACTCTAATTAAAATGATCCTAGACAATGATGATGCAATAAAAGTTGCTCAAGGGGCTAAGATAGGGTATTTTAGCCAGGATATGAATATATTGAACAAAAACTTAAGTATTATAGAAAACGTGATGGAAAGTAGCATTTATCCTCAGAATCTAGCGAGGTTGCTGCTGGCTAGGCTGCTATTTAAAGGAGAAGATATCTATAAAAAAGTTGATATATTAAGTGGTGGAGAGCGAGTAAAGGTTTCCTTTGCTAAGATATTGCTACAGGATATTAATTTATTGGTACTAGATGAACCAACGAATTATATGGATATCAATGCCTTGGAGGTCATAGAAGAAACCCTTAAGGAATACGATAGAACATTATTATTTGTCTCACATGATCGACGTTTCATAAGTACTGTTGCAAATCAAATCATGACAATTGAAAAGCAAAAAATCAAAATGTTTGCAGGAAGTTATGAGGAGTACTTAGCCAAAAATAATCATCCGTTGGATGCTCATAAAGAAGAAATACAAAAACAGGTGATGGTATTAAAAAATCGTCTTTCAGAAGTCATAGGAAGGTTGTCGATGCCATCTAAACAGGAGGATATAGCAGCATTAGATAAGGAATACCATGAAATACTAGATGAACTAAAGAAACTGAAAGAATAATTTGATGTTTTCAGAATATTTGAAAGGTAAATTTCCTTGACTTGCTATTAGCTTTAAGTTGTAATAGGATTATAGAGTAGCTGAAAAACAACAAAATCTTATGGGCAAAATAAAGGAGGACTAAGAATATGCGGTATAGAAAACTTGGAAATACAGGGATAGAGATTTCTGCAATTGGCATAGGAACGATGCGGTTACCGGTTGTTAATGGTGTGTTTACAGATATAGACATTGAAAAAGCAAAAAAAGTGGTGCGGTATGCAATTGATCAAGGAATTAACTATGTGGATACTGCTTATCCTTATCATCTAAATGGAAATGCTGAGGGTGCATTAAAGGAGATTCTTAGTGACGGATATCGTGAAAAGGTATATTTAGGTGATAAGCTCTCTATCTGGGTTTGTGATACTTATGAGGACTGTGAGAAGATGTTTGAAAGCCAACTGGAAAGAACAGGAAGTGATTACTTTGATCTGTACTTTCTTCACTCTCTTGATAGCAACTTTTGGGCAAAGGCAAAGAAATTAAATGTCTTTAAGCTTTTTGATAAACTCAAAACAGAAGGGAAAATCAAACATATAGGATTTTCATTCCATGACAAGTATGAACTTTTTGAAGAAATCGTCAATGCCTACGACTGGGAATTTTGTATTATGCAGCTTAACTATATGGATACTGATTATCAGGCAGGGCTGCGGGGCCTAGAATATGCTGCTTCTAAAGGATTAGGTGTATTGATTATGGAGCCCCTTAAGGGAGGACAATTGGCCAAGGAACCTCCCGAGAGTGTTAAAGAAATTTGGGCAAAAAGTGAAAGAATAATGTCACCAGCGGCAAGAGGCATTTCCTTCCTATTAAATAGGCCAGAAGTAAGCTGTATTTTAAGCGGAATGAATGAAATTCAACAGATTGATGACAATATACATACCGCAAACACCTATAATGTGGGGGATTTGAGTGAAAAAGAGCTAGAACTATATGTGGAGGTACGTAAGGAATTCAGTAAACTTATTAAAGTACCTTGTACTAGATGTCAGTATTGCACCCCTTGTCCAATGGGTGTAGATATACCGACAAATATTGACTACTATAATATGGGGTATATGTATAATTCTATTGAACATGCTAAGAATTTCTACAACAGACCGTTTTTCGATAAAAAAAGGTCTACCAATTGTGTCTCCTGTGGTATATGTATAAAAAAATGTCCCCAACATCTTGATATTCCTGAAATTATGAAAACCATAAGTGACGACTGGGGAATTAAATAAAGGATTGGTTTTAATGATAGAATAACCTCTTCTGTTTTTTTAGATGGAAATAAGCAGAGGAGGTTATTTTATATTTTCAAAAGCTGTTGTGATTGTTAAATCGCCAAATCAACTTGTTGTACGGTTCCAACGGTGCCATTTTCCTTAACATAAATACTAGATTGACTAACCTGTCCATGCAGTTGGTTTTGTCCATCTTTTATATGAAAAGGGGTTTGGATACTGCCTAAATAAATGGCGCCTATGCCTAGTTCTCCTAAGGCAAATAATTGATCAGAACCATTTTCGTCCTTTGTCCAGATCATTAGCTTGTTATAAATAGGATCATTTTCATCAATCCATCCATTACCGTCTGCATCATACTGTGCCAGCTCTTGAAAACCATTCCCTGTGCTAGGACCAAATAGTTCGCTGCCATCATTAATTTTTCCATCGCCATTTAAATCAATGGCTAAAAAACCACTCCCAGGTTTTAAGTAAGATATTTGTTCCATTTTTCCATCCATGGTCAGATCAAAGCTGAATTTTTTCTCTGATAATCCTACACCGTTGCCATTAAAGTTAATGACAAGGGGATCTACAACCACAGCATCGCCGGCACGAAACTGAATGCTGTGGTACTCAGCAAAGGAACGGCTCATGGTGAGGTCTACTGAAAAGTTGATTTCTCTGCCGTCGGCAGTTCGGATAACACCAGATGAAGTAAACTGCATTCTTTCGGTTTCAATATAAGTTTCTTGATAGTCATAGGCTATTCCCCAACCAAAAGATGGTTGTTGATTAGGAATGGCGGGAAAGTGAAAACCTTCTGTTTTTATCTTTCCAAAGTCAGGTATAAAAAATTGTATTCTTTTTTGTAGTAAAGCCTCCAGCAATGTTTGAAGCAACAGCATCTTCTGCTTATGTATATCCGGAATCTCTGTTGGTTCACCTTCAGAAGTTTGTTTCATAGCTGCTATTTTTTCCTGATATAGGGCTAAAGCTTCCTCGGATACAGTTAGTGTATCTTTAAGAAATGAGGTGCCTTGATTACCATTGCTGCTATTTCCAATCCATGCTGTAAGATTCTCAGACTTTTCATATTTCTCTTGACGTTTATGCTGAGAACTCATAAGGATATTTGCGTTTTCAATAATCATAGAAACTCTCCTTCCACAAATTGTATTTATTACTTTATTTATCGGACAGAAAATACCAAAAATATATAGTTATACGCAAAGAAATTGGAATTTTTTACATTTTTATTAAAGAAACAACTTGGAAATAAATAGAATTTTCATTGAAAAAAATTATAAAAACCAGTAGAATTAAAAAATAAAAAAAGTTTTTGCAAGATATAGAAAAGTACAATTTTTCTCCTTTAAATCCAATACAGATTGAGACATGTTTTGGATGGTTGTAGAAAAAAGATGCTGCAAGATTGCAAAGGAATCAAAAGTGATTTAGAGATGGAGTTGACTATTGCTTATGATAAAAGTAATGCATATTAAGAAGAAGTTTTATGATAAAAAACATGGAGATTTTTATGCGGTAAATGATGCGAACTTTCAAGTAGAGAAAGGAGAAATATTTGGTTTATTAGGTCCTAATGGGGCAGGTAAAACCACACTTCTTAGAATCATAGCCACCATCATGCAGCAAACTACAGGCCAAATCATTGTCAATGGTTATGATACCAGGGAACAGCCGGAGGAAGTAAGAAAATCTATTGGATTCTTATCTGGCAACACCAAACTGTATAAAAAATTAACACCGGTTGAAACCATGAAATTCTTTGGAAAATGCTATGGTATTCCCAAAAATATTATGGAAAAGCGAATAGAGGATATTGTTGTAAATCTGCAAATGGAGGACTTTAAAGATAGAATCATAGAAAAGCTGTCTACCGGTCAAGTGCAAAAAACATCCATAGCAAGATGTATGATACACGATCCAGAGATATATATACTAGATGAGCCTACATTAGGTTTGGATATTCTCACCAGTAGAACTATCGTTGATTTTATCAAAAACAAAAAAGGGGAAGGAAAAACCATCATCTTCTCAACCCACTATATGGAGGAGGCAGACTCCTTATGTGATAGGATCGCTTTAATTCACAAAGGCAAAATTATAGAAACAGGAAGGCTAGAAAGTCTTAAGGAAAAAACAGGACAAACAAATATAAGAGATATATTTTTAACTTATATAGATAGGGGAGGCAGACTGTATGAGCTTCCAAAAGATTAACTTAATATGGCATAAAGAAATAAAGTCCTTATTTAGAGATAAAAAAGCGCTTCTTACCGTATTTTTACCTATTCTCATTTATCCAATCATCATGATATTCTTTATAGGTTTTTCTACCATTGTGCAGTCAAATTTAGCTGAGAACATAAGTATTGTTGCGGTAGGGAATACAGTGAAGGAGAGTTTTATAAAGACACTAAAGGAAGATGAAAAAATAAAAATCGTTAATTTATCCTCAGAGGAATACGCGGAGGAGATCAATAAAGAAAATCTACATGCGGCAATCACAATGACCTTAGAGGATGCTGTAGAAATTTATACGCTGCATTATAATTCAACGATAGAAGCAAGTGAAAGGGCTGCCAATAGAATTAGGGAAAGTTATAGGACTTATGAAGAAAAGGTAAAAGAAGACATATTGTATAGTAGGAATATAGACAAAAAAATAAGAGATATTGTTTCTATTGAGATAATAGAAATTTCAGAAGCTGGAGATGCTTCAGCTAGAATACTATCTATGTTGTTAGGTACATTGGTGCCTTTTATATTGATGGTTTATTCTATTATTGGGACTTATACAATAGCCTCTGATTTAAGTGCGGGGGAAAAAGAAAGAGAGACGCTAGAGACAATATTTTCAGTGCCAATAAAAAGATTAGAAATTATTATAGGGAAATTATTTGCATGTGTTACTGTAGGAATGATCAGTGGTCTTGTCAACATTGTATCTATGTTTCCGCTTTTGTACGTATTATTAAATCATATTTCTGATTTAAATATCTCCTTATCATCAGGTTTGTTTTTGTTTTTGTTCATTATGCTTTTACCTGTGATGATGATGGCCAGTGCTTTTTTAATTGGCTTAGGTTTATTTGCAAAAACTTATCAAGAAGCACAGACCTATGCTTCAGTGCTTTTAATGCTATTTATGTTTCCCTGCTACATTACACTTATTCCTGATATTGAAATCACAAATTTCACGCTGTTTATACCTATTACAAATGCACTATTAATGATGAAGGAGGCTTTTTTAGGGGACTATGACTTAGTCAATATAGGCACAACACTTTTGATAAATTTAGCAATATCGGTGGTAGCTATGATAACGATGAATAGACTTTTTAAATCAGACTGGGTGATTTTCAGAGGAGAAAAGGGCTAAAAAACATAAGATCGTAATATAGGAGATGGCATATGAAGTTTTTAATAATAAGAAATCTATTAGAAAAAGAAATTCTTGCACTTTCAAGAAATAAAAGAATACTGCTGGGACTAATACTTCCGGTTTTATTGGTACCGATACTATTTCATGGATATAATCAAATAAAGGATATTACTGCAAGAGGCTCTGAAGAAGCAATAAGTAGAATCTATCTTATAGGAAATGTACCTGATCAAGTAATGGAGCTTATAGATGAAGATGTTAGATTTGAAAGGATTGTCCATATAGATAACTATGAAAAAGAAATAAAAGATAAAAATTTAGACTTGGTTTTGATATACAATTATACAGAAGACAGCCATAAATTTCAACTAAAATATGATTCTGGCAGAAATGCTGGAAGAAGAGCCAGTGAAAGAATTGAAGGGTACCTATTAGATTTTAAAGCGTCGGAACAATTAAGGTTACTAACCCTTGCAAAGGAAGATCAATCAGTGTTAAATCCAGTAAGCCTAGAGGTACAGGATATTGCAAAGGAAGAAGAGGTTTTGAAACATACTTTAAGTAATATTCTTCCTCTTTTGTTAACTCTATATGCCCTATTATCGATAGTAAACTTTGCTATTGAGTTAACAACAGCAGAAAAAGAATTAGGAACATTGGAGACCTTATTTTCTACCCCTATAAGAAAGGAAGAGTTGGTGGTAGCTAAGTTGATGGCCTGTGTATTATTTGGTATCCTCTCTATGATTTTGAGCTTACTGGTGCTGCTAATCCTTATGCCAAGAATCATAGATATGGGTACGCTACACGTAGTGGCAGAGCCAGCTACTATAATAGTGTTAGCAGTTACCCTGCTTCCTCTTATTGTAATGGGGGCAGGGGTAAGTATAGGGGTTGGGATGTTTGCAAACAGCTATAAAGAATCAGGTGCTTATATTACACCGCTAGTTTTCCTTTTTATGATACCAGCTTACATAGGAGCGACCCCAGGCTTAGAGTTGAATGCTTTTTATGCTATACTTCCCATTTTAAACGCTACTCTTCTGATAAAATCAGTGTTTATAGGAGGCATCAGTATAAATTTGTTGGCCATCACCCTTGTTATGAATAGCTTGTTTTCAGTATTGAGTCTTACCTTTATGTTCAAAGTATTTGGCACAGAAAGGTTATTGTTTGGTATCGGTAAAGGAACTTCCTTCAAGTTAAGGAGAAAAGAATTGAAGGAGAGAGACTTAATAGAGGTAGAAGATATATTCATGAGCTTAGCTATCATTGTCATATTGTATATATATATGAGTACGTTACTAACAAATTCTTTCGGAATAGTAAAAAGTACTTTGTTTATTCAGTATACTGCATTTGCTGTGCTACCTGTAGGAATTATATGGTATCTTAAAGCATCGCAAAAGAAAAGCTTAGGTCTTAAAAGGCCTCCTATAGGAAAAGTATTTGGAGGTATCTTTCTTTGGATTGCAGCTTTTAGTTTAGCATTAATCTATCAAATACTCATTGCGCCATTTATACCACAAGTACCTAGTTTGATAGAACTAGAGGCACAGCTTCATACCTTGAGTCCCTTGACCAAATTCTTTTTTATCGCAGTTACTCCCGGAATATGTGAAGAGATCCTGTTTAGAGGGTTTGCATTTAGACCTTTAGAAAAAAACTTTGGATCGAAATGGGCGATTATGATAACATCCATTATTTTTGCGGTGGTGCATTTAGATTTCGTTAGATTATTGCCTACATTTTTATTGGGCTTGGTGTTTGGTTATACAGCCCATAAAACAAAGTCTCTTTATCCATCCATATTTCTTCATATTCTCAACAATGGATTTGCAGCATTTGCACCTGTTGAAATTTCCGTAAACATATTAAATTTATCTGTCATATGCATCCTATCCTCCATTATAGGACATAAAATGCTAGAAAAAAAAGGTAAATATCGGGCAAAATTTTTCCAAAGACTATAAGCACTTTACTGATAGTAAAACAAAACAACATATTATTAAACATTATTCATAAGGTGAGAAGGCAAAAATAAAATTCGGCTACAATTCAGGGGGAGTCTTTACTCTTATTTAAATGAGATATCTAATCGAATGTCTTTTTTATTCTTGACAATTGAAACTTACAGATGTAAGTTATAAGGGAAGGCTTGAAAAATATGGTATAGAGTTTAGTTGAAAGGGAGGATATATTGATATGTGTCAACTAAAAAAAGTGATTTCTTTGGTTTTAATATCCGTACTGATCTTTTCCAATGCAGCATTTGCAAATGAAAATACTGTAGAAGTTTTCAATGATGTTCCTGAAGATCATTGGGCAAGTAAAGCTATACATGATTTGCGATTACTGGAAATTACCAACGGAATTGGTGATAATCAATTTGGTATGGGACTTACAATTAGCAGAGGTGAGTTTATCACTTTTTTAGCGAAGCTGATGAAGTGGGACTTAATTTCACCGGAAAAAGGTAATTTTGTTGACAACATGGATACAACCAAATGGTACTATGCACCTATAGAAACAGCATTACAACAAGGGGTGATTTTAAAGGATACTGACAAGTTCAGGGCAGAGGAACCTATTACCCGTGAAGAAATAGCTGTTATGATTGTACGAGCTTTAGGATACGATAGTCTTGCCAATCAGTTGGCTTATCTTGGAAGTCCCTTTGATGATGTCTCAAAAAACACAGGATACATAACCATTGCAAGGGATTTTCAAATTATTGCTGGGGCAGGGAATAATTTGTTTAAGCCCTACGATACAGCGAGAAGAGAAGAAGCAGCAGTAATGATGATGAAGATGTATGAAAGACTAAATAAACCAATCAGTGAGCTGCATGCTTTCTATGCTATACGATCTGCGAATCAGATGGACATGCTTCATTCCCTTGATTCTGTAGGATTTGGCTGGAGTCGGTTGGAATATGATGCTGAGACGAATCAAGTTCTGCTCAATACCACAAGGGACAACGATAATGACTTTGGAATTCCTGCTGGCTTTTCACAGCCTTTAAACTTAGCGAAGGAGAAAAATATTTCTGCACAGCTCATGGTATTCGCAGAGAATGATACCGTATTGAATACTGATACTGAGTCTAATGTGCCATTAGTTCAGTATATAGTAACAAAACCAGAAGTTCGTAAACAAGTGATAGATGCTATTGTGAAACAAATTAATGCTACAACTGTAGGTGATCTTACTGTCTCTTTTAATGGGGTGGTGATTGACTTTGAAAATATGAAGGGCGATTTATTAAAGAAATCCTTTAATATATTCTTAGCAGAATTAAGACAGGAGCTGGATAAAAACAATAAATTATTATATGTAGCGGTACACCCTGCAAGACCTTCAGGTCAAGCTTATTATGATGGATATGATTTTAAAGCCATTGGGGAGATTGCAGATAAAGTGATATTGATGGCACATGACTATTATGCAAGGCAATTGACGGATGATGAAATGCAAAGAGGATATACCCTTACTCCTTTATCCCCTATTGGTGAGATATACTATGCCTTGAAATCCATTACCGATAAAAATACAGGAGTACAGGATTTGAATAAGATATGGGTGCAGTTTTCATTGGATGCAGTTCAGTGGAAGCTCAAAGAAGGGAAAGTGATCAATAAGTATCCTTATCATCCAAGTTATGAGGCTATCCAGCAAAGACTTATTACGGATGAGGTTACGATAAATTATTCTCAGCAAAACCAAAATCCCTATGCAACTTTTTTCGACAGCAAAGATGAAACAGATAACATTTTATGGTATGAGGATTCACGAAGTATACAGGCAAAAATAGATTTAGCAAAAATGTTCGGTATAGAAGGAATCTCACTATGGAGATTGGGAAATATACCTAACTATGAAGAATATGGATCAAAAAAGATTTATCTTGATGTATGGCAACAAATATTGAACAAGACTAAAAAATAAGGGAATTATTTAGTTAAAATAAAACATACTATTATAGATAATTATATTATTTAGGAAAATATACGCTAAAGAAAGAGAGCATACTAAAAACAATAAAATGTTTTGGGATGTTCTTTTTTTTTATTAATACTATGAAAGATCCTTAACACTTTTAGTATTAAGCATAATAGCAGTATTATTTATACGCTGGGCTCAAGTTAAAATCTTAAATCAAATGGATTTTTCAGCATCATTATAATCAATAATCTATCTACAATGTTAATCATATCTTGGATTCTAGGGTATATAATGACTCTAAGGTATATAGTATTAAAAAAGGAAAATATTATATTAATGTGCGCCTATAAATCTCAATGCACTAAGGCGTAGAGGAGAAGTAATATGGGATATACTATTATTGATGTGCTTGATAAATTGATTAAAGTAAAAGAAATTGGTCACAATATGTACGCAGCAATTGTAGCTGGGGAAGAGACTAATGCAAGAATAAAAACAGTTGCAAAGGTTTTTGCAATAGAAAAAAATAAGCATATAATGACCTATAAAAGTTTAAGAAATCAAATGATAACAGAAAATTTCGAAGAAATAGATTTCGATATTTATGACAAAGTATCAAAGTTAATTTCTAGATTTAACTACGCTTATCCTGAAAATATTATGGATATAAAAGAATTTTTAAGATTTTCCTTAAAATTTGAAAAAGAAAACCTTGCTTTGGTTATTAATATACAGGGTCTGTTTGTTCGAACATTGAAGGATATAGATTCAAGTGCTTACAATGTATTAGCAGAGATTATAAAAGAAGAAGAAAAACATATTCGTAGTATTGAAATATTTGTAAAATGAGAATTGGGGATAGATGATGGAAAAAAGAGCGTTGGAAAGACAGTTGAATAGAAAGGTTATTCTCCTATTTATTATAGGAATATTAAGTTTAATAACTTGGATAATATGGAAATATGAAATTTGGGAATTAATATCCATTGAATACTTTAGAAAATTTACTGGGAAAATTCAATGTTTAGGTTTTCTAGGAGTACTTCTCTATTTTTTATGTTTTGTTTTAGGAACAATGTTTTTTTTACCTAGCCTGCCTTTTGCACTTTTTGCTGGAATTACCTATGGGACTTTATTGGGTATTATATATGCTTCTGTAGGAGATTTATTAGGTGCTTCTATGGCATTTATTGTGGCTCGATACATAGGAAGGGAGAGACTTGAAAAACGATTAAAAAAAAGTAAAGCTTTCCATGAAATCGATGAGGGGGTGCGGCAAGATGGATGGCGTATTGTGCTTTTAACGCGCATGGTACCGATTATTCCCCATTGGTTGCAAAATTATGCTTATGGATTGACCGCAATTTCTTTTACAACCTATGCATTTGTATCTCTGCTTTGCATTGTTCCTGGAACAGCGGCATGGATTATTGCTGTAAATACAGTAGGTAAGGGTCACGGAGATGCAAAGAAGACAGCAATTTATCTAGGAATTGCTGCTGTACTGATTGTAACGATTTCTTATTTACCAAAATGGATGTATAAGAAAAAAAAACGTAAAAAATAAATAAAAATACATATTCCTGTCTATATACTTGTCTCTTGGGTAAATATGATATATACTCTAAATTAAAAAAAAGTGATAAGAATTTGATTGGAGGGAAAAAAATGAAGGTAGTAGCTTTTAATGGAAGTCCTAAAAAAGATGGTAATACTTATCATGCTATAAAAATAGCAGCAGATGCGCTAGAAAAAGAAGGTATAGACGTTGAAATCATTCATGTTGGTGATAAAGAAATTAGAGGATGTATGGCCTGTAATCAATGTATGAAGAACAAAAACGAAAAATGTGTTCTTCCAGGGGATGAGGTGAATGATTGGATACAAAAGATGAAAGAGGCAGAGGGAATTATTTTAGGCTCTCCTGTACATTATTCATCAATAGCAGCAACTATGAAGGCTTTTTTGGATAGAGCTTTTTATGTTACAAGTGGTAATAACGGCATGTTAAGACATAAGGTGGGGGCAGCTGTTGTTGCTGTAAGGCGCTCTGGTGGGCTTCCAACCTTTGATCAACTAAATAATTATATAAACTATTCGGAAATGTTGATACCAACTTCTAACTACTGGAATGTTATTCATGGCACTAGGCCTGAAGAAGCATTACAGGATGAAGAAGGCGTACAAATTATGAGGATTTTAGGAAAAAATATGGCGTGGCTTATGAAATTAATTGAAAATGGAAAAGAATCTGTGAAAGCACCGGAAAGAGAAAAAAAGGCTTATATGAATTTTATTCGCTAAACAGATAAAAAACACCTTCTGTTGTAATTATAGTTACAACAGAAGGTGTTTTTTATATCCTTGCACAAATACTTAAACAGACACTTATAAATATAAAGTGAGTTAAAAGCTGTTTTACAATTAAAAAGCTCAACTATTTCATAAACTTGGCAGACTAAAGGTTCTTTAAAGGTAGAGAAGCTATGCAAAGATTATTTAACTACAAAAGCTTTACAGAGTTAATCTATCGATAAAAAATTTTAAAATTTACTTGACAATATGGTATTACAAATGTACTCTATTAACAGAGTACATTTGTAATACCATATATTTTAAAGATTTCATATAAGGAGGAAAGACAAATGAATGAAAACATATCTAAAATATCAGATGCAGAATGGAAGGTAATGGAGGTTGTATGGAGAAAACATTCTGTTACTGCTGCAGAAATTATTGAGGAATTGATAGGAAAAACAGATTGGAACAGAAAGACGGTTCATACCTTAATTCGTAGACTTGTACAGAAGGAAGTACTAGGGATTACACAGGAGAACCCATACGTTTATTATCCATTAATTGAAGAAGGATTTTGTAAAAAAGAAGAGACAAAATCCTTTTTAGAAAAGGTATACGATGGTTCACTCCAATTATTAATGGCGAATTTTTTAAAGAATGAGAAGTTATCAAAACAGGAAATAAAAGAACTGAAAAAGCTCTTAGATGAATGTGAGGATAGAGGTGACAAAGAGTGACTTTATTAAATGTATTTTATATGATTCTAAAGATGTCATTTTTTGCATCCATTGCAGCCATAGTTATTCTTTTTGTAAAAAAAATATTTAAAAATAAAATTAGTACTACTTATTATTATTTCATTTGGCTGATTTTGCTGATCAGATTAAGTATACCCTATTACCCTGAAAGCCCGATAAGCATTTACAACTTTTTTACTGTGAATAACCATCAAATAGAAGAGATACAATCCCCTGTAATTAATAATATGAGTAATAGGTATATGGATTCAAATAATATTCAATCTGAGGTGAATCCTTCAGAGGAAAAAGATGTAGAGATAGATTCACCCTTAACAGTAGATGAAAGACAAGGATTTGAAAAAAGGATTGAATCCAATCCTTTTAATATACTACCAAATCATAGAAGATATACTTTTACTGATGGTATTTACAATCCTAAGCCAAATACGTTGGAGCTTCCTTATATAGCTGCTCTTATATGGCTATTAGGTGTATGTTTCGGCGTAGTATATATTTTATGGCTACAGGTAGTCTATAGGAGGAAAATAAAAAGTCTTCCTTTATGCAATGACAGTAGGATAACAGCGATTTATGAAGACTGCAAATCAAAAATGAAAGTAAACAAAAAAATCCTACTAGTAATAGACACTACAATTAAAACCCCTTCATTAATAGGCATCTTACATCCTAAAATCCTACTTTCACCAGAGCATACACAACTATTGACAAAAGAAGAATTACAGTTTGTTTTTATGCATGAATTGGCACATTACAAACGAAAGGATCTTGTTGTTCGATGGATTTTAATTTTTCTTCAAATACTTCATTGGTTCAATCCAGTGATATGGTTTACTTTTAATAAGATTCGGCAGGATTCTGAAAAAGCCTGTGATGAACAGGTATTGTCCTATATCCAGCCTAATGAATATAAAAAATATGGAAATACAATGTTGAAAATGCTTGATATTTTTTCTGGTAATAATAGCCTATGCAGTGCTGCAGGGATGTTGAATCGAGAAAAATTTATAATAGAAAGGGTGAAAAATATCGTGAATTTTAAAAAGAATTATATATTATGGTCTGTTTTGGGAATTGCTATATTTTTGGGTTTGGCTGGTCTTTTATTGACCAATGCCAGACAGCCAATACAAGAGGTGATAAAAATTAAATATGAAGTGGAGGAAATTAATTTAGAAAACAAATCACTTGATGGAATAAAACTTTTGTCAGACCAACAACTTCTTACATATGATGGGGAAAATGGTCAGTTTTTAGTGATTGATAATGCAGGAAATAAGAAAGCCATCATCTGCGAAGGTTTGCCACAAGATTTTTTTATACAGATCTACACTGTTGATGCTAATGATGACATTTATATATTTGCTGTAAAGGAAGAACCTCAAATTTATGTTTATAATTTAGAGGGGGAAAAAATAAGAGAAATCAACGTAGAACTCCAAGATATAAACCTATCAGAAAATGACCCAATATTTCAATGGGATATGCAAGTAGATTCTAAAGGAAATATCTATTTACTAATACCACAATTACAAATAGCACAAGCAAGTACTCAAATATTTGATCCAGAGGGCAAACATATAAAAACGCTAAAATCAGATGGATATGTGCTTATGGTGCTGGACGAAGAGGATTATCTCTATACCATTACTTACGGAGCTAGCACCTATCAAGATAAGGTTTTTATTGCGAAACAAAAGCCTATAACAGATGAGATTTTTTGGGAATATGAAGATGATAAAAATCTTTCTTACATACGCTTGGCAGCTTATTCAAAACAGGATAAATCTATCTATTTAGTAGAACAAAATAGTGTTTTAAGATTTGACCTGGAGGATCAGTCTTTAAATAATATGCTTAATATAGACGCAACATTAAGTGAAAAAAACCAAGATGAACTTCATCTTCGGAATTTTTCTCTTGATCATAATGGAAGTATCTATTTATGTACTTTCAACAGAAAAGACGATAAAAGTCAGCTATTTAAAGTAAATTTAACAAAAATCCCTATTGATGGTGATACGAAGGTGCTGACAATTACAGTAAAACATTTATCTCCTACATTAGAGTTTGCCATCAATAAATTTGAAAATCAACATCCTGATATTGTTATTAATATAGACAATCATAATGCTTTTTCCTGGATAACCTCCGATATGGATTATGAAGAAACACTGAAGGCTTCTGAAGAAAGTTCTCGGAAAGAATATGATTTTGTTCAAAAAATAAATGCGCAGATGTTAGCAGGAAAGGGTCCTGATATTCTTCTTATAGACAATCTTCCCTACAGAAAATATGCAGACAAAAACCTGCTTCTAGATTTAAAAGAGCTGATGGAAGAAGATACCACCTTCAATAAAAGCCAGTACTATATGAATATACTTGATGCATTAGAATATAAAGATAAATTATATGTTATGCCTTTAGCATTCTCTTACTCCGCCATTTTAGCAGACACAGGATATTTAAAGGAACAATCTATTGAAATCAATGATTGGGAATGGACATGGCAAGATTTTATAGATATAGCCAATAGCGCTACAAAAGATATAAATGGAGATGGAACAATGGATATGTATGGTATGCCTACCATTGTACCTGAAAATTTATTTAAATATATATATAGTAATGCAGATATAAACTTTATTGATTATGAGGCTAAGAAATCTTATTTCACATCAGAAGAATTTATTAACCTGCTTAAAATGTGTGAGGATATGTCAAAAGGAGCCTTTGTTAATCCTAATGTCACAGAGTCTGATACGGATCGGGGAGGAAATGTTTTTCTTCCATATCATATATTTGATTTTTCTATCCTTTTTAGCAATGGTTTAATTAATGCAGATGAAGTTGGTTTTTATCGATATCCAGCTTTAGATAAGAATACATATCCATTTACTTTAGGTGAAATGTACGCCATAAATAGTCAAACGCCATATAAAGAAGAGGCATGGGTGTTTATCAAATACCTGATTTCAGAAGAGATTCAATGCTATAAATGGCTTTTCGATGTACCTATGAATAAAAAGGCAAAGGAAATCAAAATGAAGAGTATGTTTGCAGAGGCAGAAGACATGGTGGAGAAATATGGAGACCTCTATGGTTACCAGGTTACATCAGTAGATAAAATAAAAAAGCAGTTGACAGGTAATATGGAGAAATTGAATGAAATTCTGCCTAAATTGAATCATTGTGACATAAACGATATGCAGGTTAATCAAATCGTTGATGAAGAAGTTAAGAGATTTTTTAATGGTCAACAATCTGCAGAAGAAACGGCTGAGGTTATACAGCGAAAGGTAGAAATGTATTTTAGAGAATAATAAAGGGGTAGACAACCAATGAAGATGAATTTAACCAGAAGGGGGACATTATTTGTATTTCTGTTTCCAAGCTTAGCAGGTTTTCTACTATTTTATATTCTTCCCTTTTTAGGATGTGGATGGTATTCCTTGGTGGATTCCTCTATAGGAGGGAGGTTTGTAGGGTTAAAAAACTATGTAGATATATTATCTAATGATTTATTTCTAATGGCACTAGCCAATACGGCATATTTTGTCTTATTGGCTGTGCCGGCAACTATGTTTTTAGGATTGCTTTTAGCAATCGTGTTAAATCAAAAAATATATGGGAGCCATATTTTTAGAACTGCTTTTGTAGTGCCAATGGTTATCCCTACGGCATCAGTGGTGCTTATATGGGATATCCTTTTTCATACACAAGGGACATTTAATGCACTGCTTACTTCTCTGGGATTTAATCTTATAGATTGGCTGAATTCTGATAAGGCTAGGATTGTTATGGTTCTTCTTTATGGGTGGAAGAATGTCGGCTATTGTATGGTGATTTTTTTAGGTGGTCTTTTAAGAATACCTAAAGAGTATTACGAAGCTGCAGAATTAGACGGGGCTGGGGTTATATATAAACTAATGCATATTACTCTACCGTATCTTGCCCCTATTTCCTTTTTTGTTGTTGTTATATCTATTATAAATTCTTTTAAAATTTTTAGAGAAGTGTACCTCCTAGCAGGACCATATCCTCATAAAAGTATATATACAATGCAGCATTATATGAATAATGTATTTGTTTCCCTAGATTATCAGAAATTGAGTGCAGCAGCATATGTAGTGGCTGGAGTCTTGGGGATATTAATCTATGCTTTGTTTCGATGGGAAAATAAGTATAGTAGTATACACAAATAGCGAAATAAAAAGGAGGCGTTCTATGCCTTTTAAACGAAAAAAACTATATTTTTTACAATATAAAAAAAAGTTTGTGATTTATATTTTTTTGACATTGTTATCCCTATTCTTTATATTTCCGATATTATCTATTATAGTAAATTCATTTATGGGAACAGAGGAAATTAGCCATCAATATCCTGCATTTGCTTATTCACAAAGCATATGGAATGATAGTGAATTTATGAGGATGAAACTGATTCCAGATATGTTTACACTTGATCAATACAAAAATGTACTTTTACAACAGTTTTTGTTTTTAAAAATGTTTTGGAACTCTGCAGGGGTTGTTGCAGCTATTATTGCTGGGCAAGTAGTTATCGCCTCAACAGCTGGTTATGTCTTCAGTAAAATGTACCTTAAAGGTGGAAACAAAATATTTTATATTTATATTATCACAATGATGATGCCTTTTCAGGTCACACTTGTTCCAAATTATCTGATAATAGACGGATTAGGTATCATGAATACATATAAGGCACTGATTTTACCAGCTATTTTTGCACCCTTTGGTGTGTTTCTAATGAAGCAGTTTATGAACTATATTCCGAAGGAATGTATTGAGGCTGCTAGGATAGATGGGGCAGGAGATTTTCAAATATTTTTTTATATCGTACTTCCTATGTTAAAGCCAGCAATAGCTTCTCTCATCATACTGCAATTTATAGACTACTGGAACATGGTGGAACAGCCTTTGCTGTTTATGGATGATGCTATAAAAAGACCTTTATCTACCTATCTATCTATCATTGGGAAAAAAGACTTTCACTATGCCTTTGCAGCATCAACAATATATATGTTGCCAGCTTTATTCATATTCTTTTATTGGGAATGCTATCTGGTTGAGGGAATACAGTTAAATTCAGGCATAAAACAATAAGCTTATTCTTCGGTATAGTGCTAAGACTCCCACTGAATTAAGGCTCATTTTATATCTGGAGGTTGCTTTTATGCAAAATTATGAAGAAATCAAGGAAGAACAAAGAAAAAAAGTGTTTGGAAAAGCGATTGTTATCTTTTTTATGAGTATGTTAATCATTACTTTTTTTTCAAAAACAATTCAAAATATATTTCTTCCTGTGGTAGCTGTATCAAGACCTTATTCTGGTATATTAACCTATGAAACAGTAGGCACTGGTACAATTATTCCAAGAGAAACCCTTAACATATATCCTGACTCAACCAAAAGAATTAAGGAAATAAAGGTTGAAGCGGGGGAAAAAGTGAAAAAGGGACAAGTTATAGCTATTCTTTATAATCAAGTTTCAAATAATAAGTTGCTTGAAGAAGAAATAAACCTAAGAAAATTAGAAACCAATTTAGAAAAACTACTTTTACAAACAAAAGACACACAGATAGAAATTTTAGAATTGGAGATCGAAAAGACTTTAGAGAGAGTGAATAAACTACAAGAGGACTTAGATAAAAAGATGGTATTGTTAGAGGCAGGAGCTGAAACTGCCGATAGTGTCAAAGAAGCACAATACAATCTTGAAATAGGGCGAAAAGATTATCAACAAAAAAATAAAGAACTTCAGGAAGAAAACAGTAAACAACAAATATCACAAGAAGAGAAGAAAAGAGAAATCGAAGCCTTACGCTATGATATACAATTGCAGCAGTTAAAAATAGTTGAATTACAGGAGGAAGAAACAATACTTTCGCCATGTGAGGGAATTGTTAGGGAAATACACTATCAAAGCGGTGGATTGGCAGTTGATAATCAACCGATATGTTCCATTATTGACTTGGATAAGGGATTTGTTTTTTCTGCTTCCATTGATTTGGAAGACAATAGCTTTATATCTGTTGGAGATTCAATATTAGTTTATTTAAAATCCGCAAGTAAATTGATTGATATACCTATCAAAAAAATTACCATCAAGGATAATTCCAAAGAGCTTAAGGCTGATTTGGAGGAAGGAGATTTTTTAGGGGGAGAAAAGTTAGATTATCGTATTGTTAAAAAGTCAAAAAACTTCAATATACTTGTACCTAATACTGCTCTTGGAAGAGATAATAGCGGCTATTTTGTTTTTATTTTAAAGGAACGAGAAGGTACTTTAGGTAAGGAGTATTATATAAAGAAACAATACATAAGCGTAGGGGACAGTGATAATCAAAACTCCGTAATATTAGATGGTCTGGACCATAGAACGAATATTGTATATGATTTCGAAAAAGCAATTCATGATGGCAGCAGAGTACGACCTCAGCAAAGGGAGTGAGGAAAATGAACGTTAGAAAAATTTGGAAATGCTTTTTCTTTTCTGGAATTTTCATTTTGTTGCTCAGTATTAGTTTTATTCAAGGGATAAATAAAAATGCTGAAGTATTATTAGGTACATTTGGCTTCAATAAAATATCCGTTGAAGCAAAAGAAAATTCAATTAAGCGTAGTACCTATGGATTTACTAAGGATGAGGTTTTAAAGTTAGAACATAAATTAAAGGAAAATCTTATTTCATTTACCCTTCCCTTTGAAGTAAATATAAAAAATCAATCAAATGCTATGTCTGTAAGAGCTTTAGCAATAAGTTCTTCTTACCAAAGCTTTGCCGATATTAATCTTATAGGAGGAAGCTTTTTAACAGAAAAGCAAGAAATGAATAAAGATAGAGTTTTAATCATAGAAGAGGAAACGGCATTAAAATTATTTAAGAGCACAGACATTATAGGCATGAATATGGAGTTGATGGATAAAAATTTTACTATCATTGGAGTATACAAAAGAAGGAATAGTCTTTTATCTAATTTACTGAAAAAAAAGGAGTCTAATATATATATTCCTTTACAAGCTGTATTCATATTGGATGAAAACATTGAAATTCCTTACTTTCAAGTGGCGATATCAGATGAAGGAAAGGGCATTCAAAGTCCAAAGGCTGTTATAAAGGTATTGGAGGACATAGGAAAATCTTCATCAAATTATAAAATAACAGATTATAGAAGCTTTCAAAAAAGAATTTTTCAAATAAACAAAATCCTTATATTTATATTTGGAATTTCTATTATATATGATGCTACTAAAACTCAAATAAAAGCATTAAAGAGAATGTTTTTAACTATAAGAAACAGCTGCTCAACGCAATATTTTTCGGAAGCCATGAAGTCAAATAGAAAGGTACTAATCTATCTAATAATGAGGTTTTTGTTTTTGACTTCTTGTGTATATATAATATTAAACAGCATTAAATTTGATTTTTATATACCAGCAGTAGATAGTAGCTATGCTATATATTCTATAGATTTATTCATAAATAATTTACTTGGGATTGCTACTTCTAAAACATTATTTCAGTGCATACCTTATCTTTCAGAACTTCTTATTGTATTGACTTCTATTTTAGGTACTGTCCTTGGAGGACTATTATTATATATAGGCTTCTTTTTTTCGAAGCATATCCAACAACAGTTAGATAAAGGACTTTTGTTTTTCAGTATAGGCTATTTGGCAGTTCTACTACTTTCGAATGTGATCATGATGATAATCCATCTTCCAATTGTGATGGATATAAAAATAGTAATAGCTATTTATATTTTTCTAGTGCAAAGAAAATTTCCTGCGTTTGATGAGCTTAAAAATATTGAGGGTGAAAATCCTTTATCTATAAATAATAATCTATAAAACTATAGATGACCCATAAAGTGTTATCTAAGAATAAGGTATAGGATATTTGATATGTGTTTAGAGAATTATGGTTCATAAAAAAAGATTTGGATTTGATGGAGGGAGGTTATGATTAAAATTTTTATAATAGGGATGTGATTATTTTGGCCAATGTAAACTTAAAACATGTCACAAAAAAATTTGAAGATAAAGTTGTTGCAGTGGCGGATTTCAATTTGGATATCGAAGATAAGGAATTTATCGTTTTTGTAGGTCCCTCTGGCTGTGGAAAAACTACTACACTTAGGATGGTTGCAGGATTGGAAGAAGTAACCGAAGGAGAAATATTTATAGACGGAAGATTAGTAAACCATATGCAACCTAAAGACAGGGATATTGCAATGGTTTTTCAGAACTATGCTTTGTATCCTCATATGACAGTTTTTGAAAATATGGCATACAGCTTGAAATTAAAGAAAATCCCCAAAAATGAAATAAAAGCAAGTGTGTATGAAGCTGCAAAACTCCTTGAGATAGAACACCTTCTTCATAGAAAGCCGAAGGCCTTATCTGGAGGTCAGAGGCAACGGGTGGCTTTGGGACGTGCCATAGTACGAAAACCGAAGGTATTTCTTATGGATGAACCTTTGTCAAATCTTGATGCAAAACTAAGGGCTCAGATGAGGACCAAAATCAGCAAACTTCATCAGCAGCTGCAAACAACCTTTATCTATGTTACACATGATCAGACAGAAGCCATGACAATGGGAACAAGAATTGTTGTGATGAAGGATGGGTATATTCAGCAGATGGATTCACCTCAGAGGCTTTATGAAAAGCCGAATAATTTATTTGTGGCAGGATTTATTGGAAGTCCCCAGATGAACTTCAGAGAAGTAATGGTAGAGAAATTTGGAGAGGAAATATACTTAAAGTTTGGTAAAAGCAGTATCAAGTTACCCTATGAAAAGGCAAAAAAACTAGAGGAACTTAATTACTTAGGCAGGGAAGTGATCATGGGAATCAGACCTGAAGCCATATTTGATCAAGAAATTTACCTTGATTCATTGGCAGATTGTGTTGTAGAAGCAGAAGTAGAGGTTGTTGAAATGCTTGGCTCTGAAATTCTTTTGAATGTAAAAATTGAGGGTACCGATTTTATTGCAAAGGTTGATCCACAGAAACAGGTGAAGGTTGGAGAGATTATAAAGCTGGCTTTAGATCCTGGTAAGATCCATATTTTTGATAAAGAAACGGAGAAAACAATAACCAATACTTAGAAAATCTACGTGTAGCAGTGACGATAAGGTTTTATAAATTACAGAATTTACTATATCATATAGAAAAATACACTTTACAAGAAAGAGAGCATGCCAAAAGCAATAAATTGTTTTGAGGTGCTCTTTTTCTTGTCTACCAAGGAAAAAAACAAATAATTTCAATATGTGTAAAAATGCAAGGCAAGAAATGGATAAAAGAGAATGTTGTTTTTAATCTTCCAACAGCAAAAAGCTCAACTATTTCATAAATTTGGCAGACTAAAGGTTCGCTAAAGGTAGAGGGTTTATGATAGTAAATGTAAGGTAACTACTTACTAAAAAAAATTTAGGAGGTATCATGAACATGAAAAGTAAAATTTTATCAACAATGAATACTACAAAAAAGAAAGCTGGCATTGCACTCCTTTGCGGGACGCTTGTGGCTGCGACAGGCGCTGGAACAGTCTTTGCAGCAAACGATAGTGCTGCTATGTTGAGAAAGGTTGAAAATGGTGTTACAATTTATTCTACAGATGGTAGCCAAACATGGAGTGAGAATGCACCTGAAGGCGTAACAGCATTCAACGGTAAGGAAGGAAGTAGAGGGTTCATTAGAGGTATGGGATTTAATGGTGAAACAGGTTATATAATGAAGATTAGAGACGGTGCAGGATATATGGTGAAGCTTGAAGATGGAGTCAAACTCTACTCCACAGACGGCGGAGAAACATGGAGTGAGAATGTACCAGAGGGTATGCCAGCATTCAATGGTAAAGAAGGAACTGTCATTAGAAGTATGGGCCCCAATGATGGTACAGGTTATGAGATGAAGATTAGAGACGGTGCAGGATATATGGTGAAGCTTGAAGATGGAGTCAAACTCTACTCCACAGACGGCGGAGAAACATGGAGTGAGAATGTACCAGAGGGTATGCCAGCATTCAATGGTAAAGAAGGAATTGTCATTAGAGGTATGGGATTTAATGGTGAAACAGGTTATATAATGAAGAATAGAGACGGTGCAGGATATATGGTGAAGCTTGAAGATGGAGTCAAACTCTATTCCACAGACGGCGGAGAAACATGGAGTGAGGATGTACCAGAGGGTATGCCAGCATTCAATGGTAAAGAAGGAACTGTCATTAGAGGTATGGGCCCCAATGATGGTGCAGGTTATGAGATGAAGATTAGAGACGGTGCAGAGGTTATATAGATAGGGGTTATGAAATTAATTAAGAAAAATTAGAATACAGATTTGATTTTTACTCAAAAGTAAAGTGTCCACAAAAAGGAGCTGTTGAAAGCCCCTTTTTTGGGGATACTTTTTATGATATAGTCAAAAATAATAAGGAGGCATGTAGGTGAGAATTTTAATGGTTGAAGATGAGAAGTATATGGCTGAAGCCATTGTTCAGGTATTAAAAAAGAATAACTATAGTGTTGATTTAGTATATGATGGAGAAGACGGATTGGATTACGGGCTTTCTGGTATTTATGACCTTATCATTCTCGACATCATGCTTCCCAAAATGAATGGGATAAATGTATTGAGGGAGCTACGAAAAACTGGTATTGAAACACCAGTTATTCTGCTAACAGCAAGAGGTGAAACGGAGGACAAGGTACAGGGCCTTGACAGTGGCGCTGATGATTATTTGGCAAAACCCTTCCATACTGACGAACTGTTGGCTCGTTTGCGTGCATTGGGACGTAGAAAAACAGAACTTATAAATGATGGCATACTTAAATATGGAGATATTGAGCTTAACCCTCTTACCCTTATGCTTTGCTGTGGCAACAAGAAAATAAAACTAACCTTAAAAGAATCTCAAATACTAGAAATGCTAATAAAAAGAAATAACATGGTTATTTCAAAAGAGATGATCATTGAAAAACTATGGGGTTATGATACTGATGCCGAAGATAATCGTGTAGAGATCCATGTGTCCCTTTTACGAAAAAAAATAAATCGTTTGGAATCTAAGGTTTCGATTCATACGATACGGGGTGCAGGATATGTCTTAAAAACGGCAAAGGATGGAGAATAAAATGTTCACAAAGCTTAGGAATAAATTTCTCGTTCTTAATATGTCCATCACTTCCCTGGTGATGATTACTGCATTTGCTATAATATATTTCATTACTTATAACAACATATATTCGGAAATTCAAAGTAAGTTGACTTCACGAGCTGAAATGCCAATAAGAATGAGTATGCTTAACGATACGGAAAAAGGAGTTGCTGTAATTCAAAGAGTTCCTTTGGGGGATACACTTACATTTAGTATAGAGTTGGACGCCGATGGGAAGATTTTAGAAGTCAACTCTTTTATTGATATGCCTGAGGAAGTATATTATAAAGCTATAGAAGCTGTCTGGAGCAAGAATAAAAGCAGTGCTTCAATAACCTTAGAGGGCAGGCAATGGCAATATCTTATAACCCAAAAGGGCAGGCGTATGATTCTTAGAAATGGGCAACAATATTCCCTTGTGGAAGATAAGTATTTGATTACATTTTTAGATATTACAGCATACAAAAAAACACTGCTGGAACTGCTTACTACATTAATTTTCGTGGGAGCAATTACACTTTTTGTAATTTTTATCATCAGCCTTTACTTTGCCAACCGATCAATTAAACCAATAGCCGAAACATGGGAAAAACAGAAGCAATTTATTGCTGATGCTTCCCATGAATTGAAAACGCCCCTTTCAATTATAAACGCCAATTATGACGCACTTTTGGAAAATCAGGAAGAAACCATCAAAAGCCAATTAAAATGGCTTGATTATATAAAAATTGGAACGGATAGAATGACAAAGCTTATCAATGATCTTTTGTCTTTGGCTAAGCTAGAGGATGTAAATTTTGAAACACGAAAAAACCCATTTAATATAAGTAACGTTGTAAAAGATGTGATGCTGTCGATGGAAGCCATAATGCTTGAAAAAGATATTAAGCTCTCCCACTGGATAGAGGATGACATCATTGTAAAAGGAGATGCAGAAAGAGTTAAACAATTAGTCACGATTTTAT
The DNA here is from genome assembly GCF_001854185.1 of Clostridium formicaceticum. Lineage (NCBI taxonomy): Bacteria > Bacillati > Bacillota > Clostridia > Peptostreptococcales > Natronincolaceae > Andreesenella > Andreesenella formicacetica. Next base: position 4,393,454 of record NZ_CP017603.1, on the reverse strand, counting down.
TCGATAATGCAATAAAGTATTCAAATGAAAATGGGCAGATTGATATATCGCTTAAGAAATCAAAAAGTCAGGTTATATATTCTATAAGAAATAGTGGGAAAGGAATAGCAAAGAAAGATTTGCCGAAGGTTTTTGATAGATTTTATAGAGGAGATCCCTCCAGAACCCATGAAGGCGGCAGTTATGGTTTAGGCTTATCTATTGCGAAAACCATCATAGATAGGCTAGGTGGCGAAATACAGGTCACAAGTGTGGAAAATGAATACACCACCTTTACCTTTACACTTGGATTATAACTAAGTTAAGATGTCCCCCGCCTCTATAGATGGCGGGGAACATCTTAATTTTTTCAGTGGAAGTTCAATCTTCCTCTGAAACCGTTGAATAACGAGCAAAGCCCTTATTAAATGCATTAAACAAAACCACCTATAGAAGATTTAATAATAGAAATTAGAAAAATAAAACTATAACACGATTAGTGAGATTATATACAGAAGAAAAGAGCGATGGCCATTGAGTTATCGTTTTTTTCTATAGTTAAGGAAATTATGCTTCAAATCTATTTCCTGCTGTTGCTTATATAAAATCTCTTAATCGGTCTTAAGGTTCGCCTAAAATCTCCAAACCGTCATATAGATAATGGAATTTGATACACACTATTGCATTTATTGCCAGGCATCAATGAAGACGCATTCAAGGTTCACTAAAGGATTTACCTTTATACTTAGGAATGTAAGATTTTAAAAACACAAGCGAAAGGAGAAAACAATATATGTATATCTTACAAAACGCATTTCATAATATCCTCCGAAACCGAGGACGTAATATCTTGCTTGGGGCAATCATATTTGTCATTATCATCGCCTCGGTAGTAGCTCTTATGATTAACAACACCACAAAGGGGATTATCGATGACTATAAAAGTCGCTTTTCATCTGCTGTAACCATTATACCCAATATGGAGAGGATGCGGGATGAGGCAATGAAAAACAGCTCAGGCGGTCGGATGAGAATAATGGCCCCAGTTATTCCCTCTGAGCAATATGTGGAATTTGGGAATTCCGATTATTTATATGATGCAGTTTATAGGGCTTCCACAGGGCTGAACAGTGACAACATTATGGCAATTGATGCCAAGCTTGGTGGCGGAGGATCAACAACCGGAACGATTGTGAGCGGAGGAACGATGTCAACGCCAACAAGTTATATGTTTAGCTTGCAAGGTAATAGGTTTGAAGATTTTGACGAAGGGTTACGTGACCTTGCCGAAGGTAGTATGCCTAAAAACCCAAACCAGTGTATTATAAGCAGCGACCTTGCAGAATTAAACGGGATTTCTGTAGGTGACACTATTTCTTTTACTTCAGAGCTTGCCTACAAGGGAGAAACCTTTGCAGATACCACATATACAGAAACCTACTATGAATTGACGGTTGTGGGAATCTATTACGACGCAACAGATGAATACAATCCAGGTGGGCAACAAAACGCCTACACAAACCGCAGAAATGAGATATTGACAAACTATGAAACCGTGGTAGCTGAGATGCAACCGGGGCTTTCTGGAATTAACATAACAGCTACCTATTATGTAGAAAACCCAGATAGGATAGATGCTTTTGCTGAAGAGCTTTATGCTAAAGGGCTTGACCCCATATTTGACGTAACAACCGATGAAACCAGCTATAACAAAATAGTAGGTCCAGTGGAAGGGCTGAAAAACATCTCCATTTCATTCATGATTATTGTTATGATTTTTGGCGGCATAATCATTGCACTACTTTCTTCCATTGCCATCCGGGAGCGTAAATATGAAATCGGCGTACTGCGGGCTATGGGAATGAAAAAGTATAAGGTGGCCCTGGGCTTGTGGTCAGAAATACTGATTATAACTTGCCTGTGCCTGGCGCTTGGACTAGGCATCGGAATGTTAGTTGCACAGCCGATTACAAATCTTCTGCTGGCCCAGCAAATAGAAGCCGCGGAGTCGGTGGTGGCTTCTACTACCGGACTCAGCGGCGGCATGATGATGGGAAGCGTAGTCAACCCTGTGACAAATTCAAGTGCTCAGCCCCTTGAAAATATCGATATAGCCCTTGGTCTCAATACCATATTCGAAATCATAGGCATTGCGTTATTACTGGCATCCTTTGCCGGACTTGTATCAATCAGTAAAATTACAAAGTATGAGCCTATAAAAATATTGATGGAAAGAAGTTAGGGAGGTATTTAAAATGAGTGTTTTAGTAGTAAAAGATATATCTTATCAATATGAAGGAACGAAAAAATTTGTCCTCAAAAACATCAATGCAGCATTTGATAGAGGAAAAGTATATACCATTGTTGGAAAATCTGGTGCAGGAAAATCTACTCTACTATCTTTAATCTCTGGACTTGACGTTTGTGTAAAGGGAGAGATATTGTATGAGAGTACCAGTCTGAAAGCCCTCAACCGTGACGATTATAGGGCTAAAAGTATCGGTGTTATTTTTCAAAGCTTTAATTTGCTTACGAACGCCACTGCAGTAGAAAATATCATTCTTTCTATGAACATCAGTGGAAGCAAGGTGAAGGATAAAAAGACCTTTGCTTATGGGCTTTTAGAAAAGGTGGGGATAGACAGGGAGAAGGCAGGTCGAAAAATATTGAAGCTTTCCGGTGGAGAGCAGCAGCGGGTAGGTATTGCCCGTGCATTGTGCCACAATCCAGATGTCATTATTGCCGACGAACCAACAGGGAACCTGGATCGGGATACCGAAGCCGATGTTCTAAAGATTTTAACCTCTCTTGCCCATGATGAGGGTAAATGTGTCATCATCGTCACTCACTCCAGAAAGGTGACATCTATTGCAGATGAGGTCTGGGGAATCAATGATGGGAAGCTGCTGCTAATGCATTAGGAAAAACTCCATAGCAGGGTCTATTATTGATTGAGATAAGCAGCAGAGGTATTCCGGTACCTGGAAGGTTAGAAAGAAAATTCGCAGAAAGGTGGTAAAATATGAGGGAAAAGAAAGTTCTGGTTTTAAGTGGTGCTTTATATGTGCTTGCAGGTTTGCTGATACCGAAAATCAAGTAACCTTTTCAACATCAGGAGAAATAATGACTAGTAAAATTGACGGAGATTATTTTGAAGATTGAGACAGAACATTGATAAATAATGAATTCTTGAAAGCATGTTTGCTCGATAAATCGACTGAGATTTTTTATCTTAGTCGTTTTTTTTATCTTATTATCAAATACTTTACTGGGTTAAGACCCCCGCTTCTATAAGTGGGCTTTGAATCAGGTGGAGTAGAGTCTCCATCTGATTCCTCGATGTTCAGCTTTAGCTGGACGAGTTCACTATTTATCTTATGTATTTAATTATTAGATATAAATTTTTGATGAGTAAGCTTATACTAATATAAAATTATTTATAAAATTTGAGGTACTATTGACTTTTAAGTCAATAACCACTATACTATAACTATCCATTGACTTTAAAGTCAATGCAGTATAAAACTGGAGGTGTTTCAATGGTGCGAAAGAAAAAAGATGCTGAATTTATATGTGAATATGAAATTAAAGACCATAAAATTATGACAATGGAAGAAGAGAAACGTGAACGGGTTATCGCAGCAGCATTGAAGGAGTTTAATAAAGGATACCACTTAGCAAATATGGATGAAATAGTTAAAGAAGCGGGTATATCTAAGGGCTTAATCTTTCACTATTTTGGCTCAAAAAGGGGATTGTTTCTATTTTTGCTGAAGTATTCTGCTGAAATTATCAACAACAAATATTCTAAGGTAATTCTAAGCAGTAGGGATTTTCTAAAAAATGTTTGGGAGGTATCTAAGCTTGCGCTGGAAATGACATTACAGTATCCAATCATGTATGGATTTATAGGGAAGGCGGTTTTTGTTCTTAATGAGGTTTTTCCTGAGGGATTGCCTAAGGACATACCTAATTCTAATAGAACACTTCTACAGGAAATTTTAACGAAATCTGATAAATCAATGTTTAGGGATGATATTGATAAAGACAAGGCCCAAAACATTATTATGTGGACAATGCATGGCTTTTCAGACAGTTTACTGGCGTATGGGGATGACTTGGAAAACTATGAAGCTAACTATGAGAAATTAATGAAGGAATTTGAAGAATATTTAGAGTTACTTCGCAAGCTGCTTTATAAATAATCAAGATGGAAGGGGGGAGATTAATATGTTTATTGATGTTTCAAGTTTAAAGAAGAGCTATACAACTGGGGTGGTTAAAACTGAAGTTTTGAAGGGCATCGGAATGAATTTAGGAAAGGGGGAAATCGGTGTTATTCTAGGGCCCTCCGGCTCAGGAAAATCCACACTGATGAATATCCTCGGGGGAATCGATCGGGGTGACAGTGGCAAGGTCATTGTTGATGGGGTGGAGATAAATAATCTAAATGATGATCAGTTGACGGAGTATAGACGTGAGGACATTGGTTTCGTCTTCCAGTTCTATAACCTGGTTTCCAACCTTACAGTCGGAGAAAACATAGAAGTAGTCTCCAATATCAGCAAATCACCTCTCAACATTGACGAGGTTTTAGAAGCAGTGGGAATGCTGGATAAAAAACACCGCTTTCCCAGGGAACTAAGCGGTGGTGAGCAACAAAGAGTCTCCATTGCCAGGGCGATTGTCAAGAATCCAAAGCTGCTGCTTTGCGACGAACCAACCGGGGCCCTTGACTTTTTAACTTCTCGAAGCATCCTACAGCTTCTCCAGCAGGTGAACAAAAAATACGGAACAACCATTTTGATGATAACCCACAATGCTGCAATAGCCGCTATGGCCAACAGAGTATTTAAAGTTAGAAGCGGAGAAATCGTAGAAGCAGAGGTTAATCAGATGACAGTTCCTGCAGAAAGGATTGAGTGGTGATGGCTTTAAACAAGAGAGTTTTTCGGATGTTGAAAGGAAATCTATTGAGATATATTGGCGTTCTTATGCTGATTATCCTTGGAAGCTATACCTTTATTGTGGCGGCGGGGCTTTCTCAGAATCTCGCTAACCTGGTCACAACCTTTACAGAGGAGCATAAGCAGGAAGATCTGTCCTTTTCAACTGATAGAGCTATTTCTGATAGGGCAGCATTAGAGAAAGAGTTTGACGCTATCATCGAGGAGTATATGAGCTTTGACGCTGAACTGTCCGACACCCTTACCCTGCGGCTCCTCAGTGAAACAGAAAGACTGAACATCCCGGCTGCTATAGAGGGACGAGGGCTTTTAGGTTCGGGGGAGATTCTACTTGACCCTGCCTTTGCCGAAGCCAACGGCTATCCTATAGGCAGCCAAATAGAAGCGGCAGGTAAAACCTTCGCTGTGGTTGGCTTTGTGTCCCTGCCCCACTATATCTATCCGCTAAAGAACGTGTACGATATACTGTATTCCCCCAATGATTTCGGTGTGGCGGTCATAAATCGAGAGGAATTTGCGGATATAGATAATGCTGCTAGTATTTATTCCGTCAGGTTTCATGACAGAACCCAGAGCTTTAATAGACAGGCGGTGGAATTACGGGAGGGTTTACGGGCAGAAGGTATAATTGTCTCCGACTGGATTGACATTATGAACAACAAACGGGCAAGAATGGTTTGGGCCTCCATAACCGGTATGAAAACCATGAGCGTACCGTTGCCGGCGGCCATGTTTCTATTGTGCTGCTTAATTATCGGCATCATGATCTGGCGTATGATTCGCTATGAATCGGTGATTATTGGGACCCTCTACGCCCAAGGCTACCGTAGGCGTGAATTAATGCGCCATTATATGACCCTTCCTCTACTGCTGGCTTTTGCAGGTGGAGTGATCGGAAGCCTGTTGGCACTACCCTCTATCAAGCCAATAGTTATAGCTATGGTTTCATATTATAATGTTCCCGTCATAAACATTAAACTGAGTGTTTTGAATGTCTTGATTGGAATACTGACCCCGACGCTATTTTTGGGCCTCAGCAGCTATCTGGTAATACGTTCAGAGCTGAAGCGTTCTCCAGCGGAACTTATGAAGGGGGACAAGCAAAAAACCAAGGTTAACGCCCTGGAGCGGGCCTTTAAACTGGAAAGGTTTAAATTCAGCACCAAATTCAAGCTGCGGCAGCAGTTTAGAAGCATTTCGCGGCTTGTGTTTCTCTTCCTGGGTGTTACCAGTGCCTCTGTCCTAATGCTCTTTGGTTTTACCATTATGAACTCCATGAATCATGTATTCAACACCGCCTCAGACGTATACCAGTTTGAGTATGAATACGCCTTTAAGGATATACAATACGATGAGGCACCAGAAGGGGCAGAGGCCTTCAATGCAGGAAAGTTTTATCCCGACAATAATGAGGGAATTGAGTTTTATATAACTGGGATAGAGCCAGATTCGACGATTGTGACGTTGAAGGATAGCAAGGGAAATCCCCTTCCTAATAACCAAACTAACATTACAAAGCCTTTGGCTAACCGATTAGGAATTAAGGTCGGGGACGCCGTAACCTTCATAAACAAAGCGGATGGGAAAGCCTACACCTTTCATATTGACGCTGTCGCCGACTCAAAAGTCGAGCAGTTTATCTTCATGCCAATAGATGAGTTTAACATAAAACTGGGACTTCCAGAAAATAGCTATATGGGGCTTTTTAGCATAAATAAGCTTGATATTCCTGATGAAGAGCTTTCAGGAACCAAGTCCCTAAGTGAGGCATCGGATGCCATGGATGAATTTTTGGGGCAGATGATTTCCATGGTAGCATTGATGACTATTGTTTCCAGTATCGTGGCCTTGATTATCCTCTATCTTGTAACTTCGTTGATTATTGAGGAAAATAGAAACACCATATCGCTTTTCAAGGTATTTGGCTACCGCCGTCGGGAGATCAAGTCCATGATATTAAACAGCTCTACCTTTGTTATAGTGGCTGGATTTATGATCAGCATTCCTATTATGGCGGCGTCGATGGGTGCAATGTACGGCTATCTTGGCAATATGATTAATTTAGTGCTGCCAACCATTATTAGTCCCCTTTATGTGGCTGTATGCTTCGTGGTCATCATGTTAACCTATCAGCTAAGCAAGCTGTTGTGTGCAAAGAAGGTGAATGAAGTTTCCATGAGTGAAGCGCTAAAAGCAGGAATGGAGTAAAAAAGTTTCTGTATACATTTCCTTTGAGGTGCATATAAAAAAACCTGCCGTTTTTTGTACGGCAGGTTTTTTGTGTTAATTATATACAATTTCAACATCAGAAGAAATAATGGCCAATAAAAATAATGGAGGTGATTTTGAAGAAGGGAAAACAATAACGAATACTTAGAAAGTGTATGTGCAGGCAGTGACGATCATGATTTTTTATACTATAGCGTAGCATAGCAATAATTCCTCTACGGTCATCTTAGGGTAAATTTTATGATCTATGCATAACTTTTTATAGGTAAAAAATTGTTATATAAATTATACCTAATAATAAAGAAAGGTTTAGACTTTTATAAGCAGATTCAATCCTTTTAAAAAATAGTGTATGCCCCTGTTGACATTAACGCAACGTAAAGGTATATAGTTATTATATCAGGAGGTGAAAACATGGAATATACAGTACAGAAGTTAGCTCAAATAGCAGGTGTCAGCACGCGGACATTGAGATACTATGATGAGATTGGGCTCCTTAAGCCGGCAAGGATCAATTCATCAGGGTATCGCATTTATGGTGAAAAAGAAGTGGATACCTTGCAGCAAATCCTTTTTTACAGAGAACTGGATATGAACTTAGAGAAGATTAAAGATATTATAACCACACCCTCTTTTGACAGAGAAAAGGCATTGAGAGAACATCGAGAAAAGCTGCTTGAGAAAAGAGTGCAATTAGATTTGTTAATTGCGAATGTCAATAAAACCATTGCGGTAATAGAAGGGAGAACTACTATGGATAATAGAGAAAAATTTCAAGGTTTTAAACAAAAGTTAATCAATGACAATGAAAAGAAATATGGCAAAGAAATCCGTGAAAAATACGGTGATGAAGTTGTTGATCGGTCAAACAATAAACTGAAAAATATGGAAAAAGAAGAGTATGATGAAGCCAATAGATTAGGAGAAGAAATTATTGCAACACTTCATACAGCTCTTAAAACTGGAAATCCAGCAGGTGAACTGGCACAGAAGGCAGCAGATTTACATCGCCAATGGTTAAGTTTGTATTGGAATAACTACACCAAAGAAGCCCATGCAGGAGTTGCACAAATGTATGTAGATGATGAAAGATTCACAGCATTTTACGATAAAGAACAACCTGGAACAGCAGAATTTTTGAGAGATGCTATCCTTATTTATACGGGAATGAAAAAGTAAAATCATTATAAAATCCTTAGAATAGTTGAGCTAAATGATTATATATGAAATGATGTGGTATATATAATATATGAAACTTCTCATAAAAAACAAATTGCAACTTTTTTTTTGGGGGGGAGATACTATGAATCTAACAGCAAAGGATATCATGACGAAGGATGTTATTTTTATTAATGAAGATAACAGTATTTATGAAGCAATAAAAGTATTGGTATCTGTTGATGTCAACTGCTTACATGTTCTTAACAGTGAAGGTATTTTGGTAGGAATTGTAACAGAAACAGATTTAGTGTATATAAGCAAAAAACTGAGTTACAAGGATTTATTGATTTATTCTTGACAATCAAAACCTATACATGTAAGGTATAAGTAAATATTTACTTTATACCTCCATATATAATGGATATACATGGAGATATAAAGGAGAACAATGTTTCCACGCAGTTAATGGTATTTGCAGAGAGTGATATTCTATTTAATACTGATACTGAGGCTAATATAATACTATAGTAACAAAACTAGAGATCGTAAAAAGGCAAAAATAGACCTAGCAAAAATGTTTGCTCTACAAAGTATTTCTCTTTGGAGATTGGGGAATATACCTAACTATAAAGAGCATGGATCAAAAAGAATTTATCTGGATATTTGGCAGCAAATATTATAGAATACTGGGAAAAAGAAAAAAACAGAGGTAAAGTTATGGAAACAAATATATTAGTTGTAGATGATGAAAAAGAAATCGCTGATTTGGTAGAATTATATCTTAAAAACGAAGGATATAATGTTTACAAATTTTACACAGGAAAAAAAGCAATGGAGTGTATCGACTCTATGAAATTGGATTTAGCTGTCTTAGATGTGATGCTTCCTGATATAGATGGATTTTCTATTTGTCAAAAGATCAGGGAAAGACATCATTATCCTGTCATTATGTTGACTGCTAAAGTAGAAAATATTGATAAAATTACAGGACTTACCATTGGGGCAGATGACTATATAACAAAGCCCTTTAATCCACTAGAAATGGTGGCAAGGGTAAAGGCCCAACTAAGAAGATATACACACTATAATGCTTTGGATGTTAATAAAGCAAAAATTGTTCAAAATACCAATGAATTTGATTTTTCTGGGCTGATCATTAATAAAGATACGCATAAGTGCAGCCTTTATGGAAAGCCTCTATCTCTAACACCTATTGAATTTTCAATTCTTTGGTATTTATGTGAAAATAGAGGTAAGGTGGTTTCTTCCGAGGAGCTTTTTGAAGAAGTATGGGGAGCAAAGTATTTAGACAATAATAATACTGTCATGGCTCATATCGGAAGGATAAGGGAGAAGATGAAGGAGCCTCCAAGAAAGCCAAAATTCATCAAAACCGTATGGGGGGTAGGCTATCAGATTGAAAAAGATTGATATAACAGGGGTTAAAACTAAGCTAACCCTGCGTCTATTAGCACAATTTTTCTCTACAGTAGTTTTATTTACCATTGGACTGGCATTGTTATTTTTTATAGGCATTTATGTGGGCCATCGAGTAATTGTGTGGTATTATCCTTGGGGGTTTTGGTACCGTTTATTCAAATTTGCGGATAGTTTTAGACTTTATTTATTTTTATTGGTTTGGGGCATAGTATTTTTATTGATTACCTTATATTTTTGGAACAAGACTATAGGGTATGTAGATAAAATGACAAAAGCAATTGATGACTTATTTGAAAATGATACGGATTTGATTCAATTACCTAACGGATTGAAGGATGTTGAAGAAAGATTAAATCAAATAAAATATAATATAATGAGAAATCAGCAATTGGCAAAAGAGGCGGAACAAAGAAAAAATGATTTGGTTGTCTACTTAGCCCATGATTTAAAAACCCCTCTTACCTCCATCATCGGTTATTTAACCCTATTGCGGGATGAAGGGCAAATCTCTCAGGAATTAAGAGAAAAGTACTTATCCATCTCTTTAGAAAAATCCGAGAGATTAGAAGCTCTTATCAACGAGTTTTTTGAAATTACTAGATTTAATTTGAAGGACTTAACTTTAGAGCCTGCTAAATTTAATTTAACGAGAATGTTAGAACAGATTACCTATGAATTCCAGCCTTTATTGAAGCCAAAAGGTCTAAACTGTTCCTTGAAGGCAGAGAAGGATATTTTTCTTCGAGGAGATGTGAAAAAACTAGAGCGGGTCTTCGATAATTTGATTCGAAATGCTATCAGCTATAGCTATCAAAACACTGAAATTCTAATAACAGCAATTTCAAGAGATCAAGAAGTCATTTTAAAGTTCTGTAATCAGGGAGATACCATTCCTGAGCATAAGCTAAACCACATATTTGAACAATTCTATCGGTTAGACGCTGCTAGAACTACTGAAAATGGTGGATCAGGTCTCGGTCTAGCCATAGCCAAAGAAATTATTGAACTTCATGGAGGAAGAATTACAGCCTCTAGTGAAAATGAAATGATCGCCTTTGAGATTTTCATCCCTAACCCTTCGTAAGAAAATCTTAAGAAGTTTGTTAGAAAATCTAAAGACTTTTATAGGTAAAAACGGATAAAGAGCATCATTTGTTTCGATAAAATAGGATTATCGAGATAGATGGTGTTTTTTTATTTCAAACAAGCTATGAAATAGCTGAGAAAATATTTATTAAATAAGGGGAGGAAATATAATGAAGAAAAAAGTAGCAGTTTTATTTGGAGGATGTTCTACAGAATATTCAGTATCTCTGCAATCGGCTTATGCATTGATTAGTCACTTAAACAAAGATAAATATGAAGCGATTTTGATTGGAATTACCAGACAGGGTACATGGTTCCGTTATAGAGGAAGCTTAGAGAAAATTAAAAATGATACATGGTTCACTGATGAAAGTTGCGTTTCAGCTATGATTTCTCCAAGCAGAGAAGTACAAGGAATTATAGAGTTCTGTGACGATAAGGTAGAACGAGTGCATATTGATGTAGTGTTTCCTATAATACATGGAAAAAATGGTGAAGATGGTACCCTACAAGGATTACTAGAGCTAGCAGGTATCCCTTTTGTGGGCTGTAACACGCTTTCTTCTGCCCTTTGCATGGACAAAGGACTTGCTCATTTAGTAGCACAGGGGGCTGGGGTAAAGGTAGCTCCGTTCCTTGTAGTTAGAAAATATGATGACTTTCAGCAGAAGCTAAAAGAAACAGAGCAACTGAAATATCCTCTTTTTGTAAAGCCTGCAAAGGCGGGATCTTCTTTTGGTATTACAAAAATCATCAACAAAGATCAGTTAATAGATGCCCTTCAACTGGCTTTTACCTATGATGATAAGGTAGTTATTGAGGAGGCGGTGGAGGGCTTTGAAGTGGGTTGTGCTGTCTTAGGAAATGGAGAGTTAATTATGGGAGCATTAGATGAAATTGAGCTTCAAAAAGGTTTCTTTGATTATAAAGAAAAGTACACTTTGGAAACCTCAAAAATTCATATTCCTGCAAGAATTAGCTCTAAAAAAACAAAGGAAATGAAAGAGACGGCGGCAACCCTATATCGTGCCTTAGAATGTAGAGGACTTGCCAGGGTGGACATGTTCTTAACACCTAAGGGGGAAATCTTTTTTAATGAAATCAACACAATTCCTGGGTTTACCTCCCATAGCCGGTATCCTAGCATGCTTTCTCACACTGGACTTGCCTTCGAAGAAATAATAGATCAACTGATAGGATTGGTGACAGAAGATGAAAACAATAGAACTTACTAGAAAAAAAATATATAAAGGACATCTTATCCTTGTAAATCAACAATATCCTATTCATGAGGAGGTGATCACCAAGAACCATCGATTTGTCCCTGTAGATGAATCTCATGAAGATATTTTTTTAGAACTACGCTCTGCTGTCATGTTATCTCAATTAATTAAGGCCTGCAAAGCTGAAGACAGTATTGTTCCCATCAGCGGCTATCGTTCTTTACAGGAGCAGCAAGAAATCTTTCAAAATTCCATGAGGGAAAATGGCGAGGCATTTACCCTCAAGTATGTAGCATTACCTAATTGCAGTGAGCATCAGACAGGATTTGCTATAGATGTGGCAGAAAAAAAACAGGATATTGACTTCATTTGTCCTGATTTTCCTTACCACGGAATCTGCCAGAAATTTAGAGAGAAGGCAGCAGATTTTGGTTTTATTGAGCGGTATCAAAAGGGGAAAGAAGCTATTACAGGTATTGGACAAGAGCCATGGCATTTTCGATATGTGGGTTATCCCCATTCTAAAATCATAGAGAACTTGAAGCTTACCTTGGAAGAATATATAGACCTTCTTAGAAATCATATTTATAACAAAAACCCATTATTATTTCAAGAAAAAGGACGAGAAATTCAGGTATCTTATGTAAATCTTATAGAGGAAAACTCTGTTACGGTTCAAGAGCCTAATGGTATGTGGCAGATATCCGGCAATAACGTAGATGGTGGAATTATTACTGTATGGGGTGAAAATGATGAAAGACAGAGCGTATAAAGGGATTGATTACTTTCGTTTTATTGCAGCTATTTTAGTAATTGCCATTCATACCTTTCCCTTATTATCTGTAAACACAGAGGCGGATTTGATTTTGACCAGGGTAATAGGGCGTGTTGCTGTCCCCTTTTTCTTTATGACAACAGGATTTTTTATTTTTGCCTCTTATGATGAAGGGAGCTTTTCCTATAAAAGCTTCTTGCTAAAAATAGTAAAGCTTTATGGTGTGTCAATTTTACTATACCTACCTCTAAACTTTTATGCAGGGCATTTTAGTGGAAAATATGCAGGGGCATTCATTTTAAAGAATATTTTTTTCAACGGAACTTTTTATCATCTGTGGTATTTTCCTGCTATTATCATAGGGGTTGGGGTGTTTCTTCTTTTATTAAAATACTGTAAAATGCACACTGCAATAATTATAGCACTGTTACTTTATTTGATAGGTGTGTTTGGTGACAGTTACTATGGCATAGCTAATGAAATTCCTTTTTTAAGAAATTTCTATGACATTTTGTTTTTTTTCTTTGACTATACAAGAAATGGTTTGTTTTTTTCTCCTATTTATTTGTTTTTAGGGGCATTATTCTCTAAAATTCCTCAAAGACATTCCTTTAAAACCAGTATGGTGGGTCTCTTGCTCTCTTTATCAATTTTAATGGTAGAAGGGTTATTGATACACCACTTTTCAGCCCCTAAACATGATAGTATGTATATAGCGTTGCTGCCATCCATGTACTTTCTTTTTCAAATGCTTCTTCTGTGGAAAGGTAGTAGCCATAAATCGCTACGTACTATTGCTATGTTAGTATATATAATCCATCCATGGTGTATTGTTTTGATTAGAGGTTTCGCTAGATTAACAAAAACGGAGGCTTTCTTCATAGATAACAGCATACTCCATTTTACATTGGTTACACTTTTGTCAGTTTTTACTTCTATGATCTTCAACTTTATATGGAATAAAGAGAGAAAAAACCTGGATCAAAAAGGAAGAGCTTGGCTAGAAATTGATTTATCAAATTTGAAGCATAATTTCTTACAGTTAAAAGATGTGCTGCCAAAAGGATGCCAAGTCATGGCGGTGGTTAAAGCAAATGCTTATGGGCATGGGGATATTCAAATTGCTTATGAATTGCAGACCATGGGGGTCAATGCCTTTGCAGTGGCATCATTAGAGGAAGGAATTCGTCTCCGCAAAAATGGGATAAAGGGATGTATTTTAATCTTAGGTTATATCTATCCAGAAGAAATAAATAGAGTGATAAAGTATGATCTAACCCAAACGGTTATAGATTATCATTATGCTACTGTTTTGAATCAATATGGGAAAAAAATCAAAGTTCATATTAAAATTGATACTGGTATGAATCGTTTAGGTGAAAATTTTCACCATATAGATGAAATCACAAAAATATTTCAATTGCCAAATTTAGTTATTGAAGGAATGTATACGCATTTATGTGTAGCTGATAGCCAGATAAGAAAGGATGTAGCATTTACTATACAGCAGGTTGAAAATTTTTATAAGGTAGTAGACTACTTAAAGGGATTAGGCTATTCTTCACTGAAACTTCATATTCAAAGTAGTTATGGCGTATTGAACTATCCAGAGATCTCTTGTAATTATGCACGACTGGGCATTGCCCTGTATGGTCTGTTGAGTAATGAGATGGATGAAACAAAAGCAAAAGCGAAACTTCGTCCAGTACTTTCTATTAAAGCCAGAATTTCTATCATAAAAACCCTCAAAGCTTCTGAAACGATAGGGTATGGACGACAATTTGTAGCCAATACTCCAATGAAAATTGCCACCGTCACCCTTGGCTATGCAGACGGTATTCCTAGAAATCTTATTCGTGGGCATGTTCTTTTAAGAGGTGTAAAGGTACCAATTATAGGTAGAATCTGTATGGATCAATTAACCATTGATGTTACCAATATCCCAAATGTAGAACAAGGGGATATCGTTACAATGATAGGGCAAGAAGGCAAAGAAAAAATCACCGCAGGAGAAGTGGCTGGACAAGCTGGAACGATTACCAATGAGTTGGTTAGTAGACTAGGCAGCCGGCTTGAAAAAGTTTATCTAAAAAAACTATAAAAGAACTGGGATAGAAGCCTAAGTATGCTTCCCTAGAAGAAATTATTGGTAGTGCTTGGAAATGGCATCAAGGATATCCAAATGGATATAAGGGGCAATAAATATAGATTTACTGTTATAAGTTTTTAAAAGTTTAAGTTTTGTTTGTTGCAAAAAACAGTTAATGTTATTGTGCTAATAAAGTCCTATTGATGTAGGGCTTTGTTTTTTGTATGTAAGAACCAAGTATTTGCAATAGACAAAATTAATTAACCAATAGAGATGTATTGGTTTTATCAATTAGACAGCAACAAAAAGCTGCTATATAATGTAAAAGATGTTATATGTTTCTTGAGTATTTTATAAAATAAGGAAAAGGATGTGTAAAAATGAAGAAAAACATGATTTTTTTCATACTTGGAATTATTATTTTTTTTGCAATTTTTAGTGGATGTAGTTCTAATGATATTGACAGTAATAAGGCCAATATAGACATACCAAGCTTAAAGGTAGGATACATATTTACAAATCATCAAACACCTTTGATGGTAGCTGCTAGTAAGGGTGAGGCGTTTAAAGAAGAAGGTATTTATTTAAAGGAGATAATAAATCGTGAAAAATATGTATTGATGAGGGAAGAAACTCCTGTAGCCAATTTAGATATAATTGTTAATAAAAATGGAGCAGAAACTATTACGATGATGACGCAAGGGCATATTGATTTAGCTTTAGCATCTAGTGCTGCATTTATATCTGCTGTTGATCAAGGTGCTGAAGTAAAGATGCTTTGTCCTGTACATACAGAGGGAATTGGTCTTGTAATGGCTAAAGATGTTGAAGTAAACAACTGGGAAGAATTTGCTAAGCTTGCAAAGGACAGTGAGGAGCCTATAAAGGTAGGATATCACTCTCCAACTAGTGCACCTCTTATATTATTTGAAGCAGCCATAAGGGAAGCAGGACTAAGCTATACAAAAAATCCAGAGGATTTAAGTGTAAATATTATGCTTGTAGACCTTAAGGGGACAAACAACTTAATACCTGCCTTAACCAGCAAGCAAGTAGATGCTTGGGTGGGACCATCACCGTATCCTGAATTGGCTGTTACAGAAAATGTAGGTAAAGTCATTCTGGATATGAAGCATATGCCTCCTGAAGGAAAATGGTATGACTTTCCTTGTTGTGTAGCAGGAGCTACTCAAAAAGCGATAGATGAATATCCAGAGGCAGTAGAATATTTTACAAAGCTAATGACTGTAGCGGCTAATTATGCTGATGAGCATAGTGATGATGCAGCAAAAATAACTTCAGAATTTACAGGTGTGCCTATAGAAGCGGCTAGAATGTCAGCTATAAAGTATACAACCAATCCAAGTGAGACATGGATAACCAACCTAGGCCTTGTTTATGAAACACTTAAAAATGCAGATAGTTTTAATGGAAGATTTAGTGATAAAGCCTACGAAGAAATTCATGATGATATATTTGAGTTTGTATTTATAAATAAAATATAGATATCCAACCTAATTACTTAAGTTATACATTTAATTATTTATAGGATTTTCAATGAATTGCCCTGTATAAATTTATAGGTATAACTTAAGTTTTTAACTTGGATGTCTATAGATGAAAAATAGTTTAAAAACAAAAAACAGATTAGCAGGGGATACCCTGCTAATTCTGCATTACAGAAATATGAATTATATCTTGGGGGGATTCTCTTGAATAAAGGTTTGAAATTTGTATCACCAATAATACTGCCGCTTTTGTTTATATTTAGCTGGCAGCTTTTTTCTATAAGGATAGAAAACCCTATTGTCATACCCTCAGTAGATAATGTAGTTAAGATACTTATGCAGCCTAATGAAAGTCTTTTGAGCATAGGATCATTGGTAAGAAATACGTGGATAAGCATTTTAAGGGTAGGGATAGGCTATACTGTGGCTGCAATCGTAGCAATCCCTTTGGGGATGTTTATTGGATATTTTAAAAAGGTTGAAAAATTTCTCATGCCTTTTTTAAGTCTTTTTAGGCCTATTGCTCCATTAGCGTGGGTTCCATTGGTATTAGCTTGGTTTGGAGTAGCAAGTTTAGCTACTTTGTTTAATATTCAAGGTGGAGAGCTATATATATTATTTAATAATATAAAGCTTTCCATGATATTTATCATTTTTATAGGGGCTTTTTTCCCTATACTAACAAATAGCATATATGGTGTGAAAAGTGTAAGGAATACACTGATAGATTCTGCTTTAACTTTAGGCGCTAAAAAGATAGATATACTTATAAAGGTTCTTCTACCAGCATCCTTACCTTCTATAGTAACAGGACTAAGGGTAGGCCTTGGTGTGGCATGGATGTGCCTTGTATCTGCTGAAATGCTTCCAGGAAGTTTAGCGGGCATAGGATATCTTATAACCCACGCCTACACCCTGGCAAGAACGGATATTGTGATAGCAGGTATGATATCAATAAGTTTGGTTGGTGGAATTTTTGACAATCTATTTCACATCATAGAAGTGAAATTTTTTAGCTGGCAGAGGTTAGAGAAGTAGGAGGTAGGGCATGAATAAAATGATAGAGGTTAAAGGATTGAACAAAATTTTTTTAACAGAAAAGAAAAAGGAAGTTTATGCATTAAGAGATATTAACCTTAGTATAGAAGCCCAGGAATTTGTTTGTTTGCTAGGTCCTAGCGGTTCGGGAAAATCAACCTTACTTAGACTTATGGAAGGGATTACAGAGCCTACAACAGGTGAAGTAAAAGTTATGGGTCAGACCATAAGAGGACCTATATTAGATGCGGGAATGGTTTTTCAAGAGTATTCGTTAATGCCTTGGAAAAATATAATAGATAATGTAGCTTTTGGGTTAGAATTAAGAAAAGTACCTAAGAGGGATAGATACAAAGTTGCTAGCGAAATTCTGGACAAGTTTGGTCTTGGAGAGTTTACAAAAAGTTTTCCCCATGAGTTATCCGGTGGTATGAAACAAAGAGCGGCTATAGCAAGGTCTATAGCAACTTCTCCTAAAATACTTTACATGGATGAACCCTTTGGGGCCTTAGATGCCTATACAAGATTTCAAATGCAAAAAGATTTAATAGAGTTTTGGTTGCAAGAAAAGAGAACCATCGTCTTTGTAACCCATAGTGTAGAGGAAGCAATATTTTTAGGTACAAGAGTTATTTTAATGAGTCCAAGACCTGGAGAAATTGTAGGAGACTATCATATAGAACTAGCCTATCCTCGAAATCGTTGGAGTCAGGAATTTGGAGAATACTTTCAAAAAATAATGGGCCAATTAGATGAGGTAAGTGAAAGAAGTAGATAATAGGATAATTCTAGCATGCGTTTAGCAACACAGAAGATTACTGTTTCTCCAAAAATATTTAAAATCCCTGTTGACATTAACGTAGCGTGAAGGTATATGGTTATTTTATCAGGAGGTGAAAACATGGAATATACAGTACAGAAGTTATCTCAAATAGCAGGTGTCAGCACACGGACATTGAGATACTATGATGAGATTGGACTCCTTAAGCCGGCAAGGATCAATTCATCAGGTTATCGTATTTATGGTGAAAAAGAAGTAGATGCCTTGCAACAGATCCTTTTTTATAGAGAACTAGGTGTGAATTTAGAAAAAATTAAAGATATTATAACTACACCCTCTTTTGACAGAGAAAAGGCATTGAGAGAACATCGAGAAAAGCTGCTTGAGAAAAGAGTGCAATTAGATTTGTTAATTGCAAATGTCAATAAAACCATTGCGGTAATAGAAGGGAGAACTACTATGGATAATAGAGAAAGATTTCAAGGTTTTAACCAAAAGTTAATCAATGACAATGAAAAGAAATATGGCAAAGAAATTCGTGAAAAATACGGTGATAAGGTTGTGGATCGGTCAAACAATAAACTGAAAAATATGGTAAAAAAAGAGTATGATGAAGCTAATAGATTAGGAGAAGAAATTATTGCAACACTTCATACAGCTCTTAAAACTGGAAATCCAGCAGGTGAATTGGCTCAGAAGGCAGCGGATTTACATCGCCAATGGTTAAACCTTTTTTGGGATAACTACACCAAAGAAGCTCATGCTGGAGTTGCACAAATGTATGTAGATGACGAAAGATTCACTGCATATTATGATCAAGAACAACCGGGAACAGCAGAATTTCTGAGAGATGCCATCCTTATTTATACGGAAATGAAAAAGTAAGATCATTTCTATAGAATAATTTAAATACCTTCTAGAGAAATACTAAAAGAAGCTAAGTCATAACAACTAAAATAAAGCCTCCCAAAGAATAAAATTGTTTGGGAGGCCCTCTTTTTTTATTAAGCTAATAACATTCTATCATTTACCAGCTGTTTTTTTCTTTCTTTAGAGTAGTAGAGCAATAATTCCTCCACCGTCATTTTACTTCGTTTTTCCCCTTTGATATCTAAGATAATCTCACCAGCATCCATCATAATCGTACGATTACCAAAGGAAAGTGCCGCCTGTATATCGTGGGTAATCATCATGGTGGTTATTTTTGATTCAGCAATAATATCTGTAGTAATTTTTAGGATTTTTTGTGCTGTCAGTGGATCAAGAGCAGCGGTATGTTCGTCTAAAAGTAAAAGTTTTGGTGAAGAAATAGTACACATCAGGAGGGTAACCGCCTGTCTTTGCCCTCCTGACAAATGACCTACCTTTGTTTTCATACGGTCTTCTAAACCTAAATCTAAGGTAGTTAATAATTCCCTAAAATAAGAAGAATCTTTTTTATTCAAAGCAAAGAAGCTTTTCTTAGCTTTTCTCGTGTAGGCTAGTGCTAAATTTTCTTCAATGGTCATGGAGGGGGCAGTACCCTTCATCGGGTCCTGCATAAGCCTTCCGATATCATATGCCCGTTTATAATCGGCAAGTCCAGTGATGTTTTTATTGTCCAGCATAATGACACCGCTATCTATATAATAAGCTCCAGCAATAGCACCAAATAATGTAGATTTTCCAGCACCATTGGAACCAATGATGGTAACAAAGTCACCTGAATCCAAGTGAAGATTTAATGAATTCAAAGCTCTCTTTTCATTTGCTGTTCCGGGGTAAAAAGTTTTACTAACATTTTTTAAGTCTAACATATATTGTCACAAACCACTTTAATTCAAACGGTTTGCAGCCTCCCTTCTCTTTTTATTCTGTTCTATGTTTGCTTTTATAGAAGGTACAGAAAGAGCAATTGCTACAATAGTTGCAGAGACTAATTTTAAAGCATAGGGAGGGAATAGATCAATTTTCAAAGCAAAGGCGACAATAATTCTGTAGATGATAGAGCCTACTGCTGAAGAAATCAAACCAAAGGTAACAGAGCGTCTACCAAACAAAGCTTCTCCAATGATTACAGAGGCTAGTCCAATGACCACCATACCACTTCCAGAGCCTACATCGGAAAACATTTGGTATTGGCAGATTAAAGCGCCAGATAAAGCCACACAGGCATTACCCATAGATAAACCAATACACTTCGAAGTATTTGCGTTGATAGAGGAGGAACGAACCATTTCCTCATTATCTCCCGTTGCTCGAATGGCAAGTCCAAACCTTGTTTTGAAA
Source organism: Clostridium formicaceticum (assembly GCF_001854185.1). Classification (NCBI taxonomy): domain Bacteria; kingdom Bacillati; phylum Bacillota; class Clostridia; order Peptostreptococcales; family Natronincolaceae; genus Andreesenella; species Andreesenella formicacetica. The sequence goes on along the minus strand of NZ_CP017603.1, from coordinate 4,372,910 downwards.
ACAATAGCGAGGAATCCTATGATAACGATACATACCAGTAAAGCTAGAAGTGTTCTTCCTAAGCCGCTTTGAGAAACAATCATCGATTCCATCTTCATAAAGAGAGTTTCACTCCCCACAAGAGATAGATTTGCCCTACCTCCCATAATACCTAGATTTACTGTGTATAATCCTGTCATAACAAGAATACCCGACAGAATAGGGTGTATACTTAATTTGGTTTGCAAAAGACCAGTAGTGAGACCGGCTAATGCACCAGCAATCATTGCAAACAATAGGGCAAGGAAGGGATAGCCAGCTATGGTGATTACCGCAGCACAGGCCATACCAAGTGAAAAGCTGCCATCAACAGTTAAGTCTGGTACATTTAAAATACGAAATGTTATATAAATTCCCAATGCCATAATAGCATAGATGAGTCCAAGTTGTATGGAGCCGATGAATAATGTCATATTTTTCTTCCTTTCTTAGATGGTAAGCAATCCTACTCACCAATAATAACAAATTCTTGCATCAATTCTTCTGAAATAGTTATGCCTAATTCCTCAGCTGTATTGATATTAATCATTTTTGCATATTCGGCAATTTGTTCAACATGATTTTCTTCTATGGTTTCGCCCTGAAGAATACGAGAAATCATTAAAACAGTTTGTTTTCCTAGCACAGTATAATCAATACCTACTGTTGCCAAGCCTCCATCAATAACCATAGAGTCGGCTCCTACATAAGTAGGCAGGTTTGCATCCATTGCAACTTGAAGATAAGTAGGCATTGCAGAAGCAACTGTATTATCATTTGGTGTGAAGAAGGCATCCACTGACCCAACCAAAGAAGTAGCAGCTTGCTGCAAATCAGCGGTGCTTGTGATGGTAGCTTCTTTGTAGGCTATACCATGTTCATCGCAATAAGCCTTTGCTCTGTCGATGCCGGTTGCAGAGTTTATTTCACTGCTGTTATAGATAAAACCGAATACCTTTACATCTGGCGTTAATGCATTTGCCAGTTCAAAAATATCTTCAATAGCAATTGAATTTGAAACACCGGTAATATTGCCTGTTGTTTCTTCAAAAGCAGAGACAATACCTGCTTCTATTGGATTGCTGACTGCAGAAAATACAATAGGAACAGTCGTCGTAGAAGCCTTTGCAGCTTGAGCGGGAGCGGTTCCAATCGGAACAAGCATATCTACACCACTACTCAACATATTCTGCATAATAGAAGGCAATAAGCTCATATCACCATTGGCATTTTTAAAATCAATTTCAATCTTAATTTCATCATTTGATGCAAGTACCTCTAATTCTGAAATAATTGTTTCGCGGATTTGATTTAAGGAAGGATGATCCATAGGTTGAATAATACCAATTTTAAAAACTTTTGCTTCAGAGGATGTTTCTGATCCAGAAGAACCCGTATTGCTTGAACAAGCTGTTAACACCCCTAATATCATGATCATTACAAGTAAAGATGATAAAATTTTTTTCATAGCTTTTTCTCTCCTTTTCATTAGGTTTATATAAAATATGCTGCCAGTGAGGGATGTGTTGTACTAAGAAAGTTCTCGCAAAATAAAAAATCTGCCCTTTACTTAAGGACAGATCATATCTGCTAATGCCACCTTAATCTAGTTATTATGTAAATAGCATAATAACCCTAATTTCATGAAAATGCCAACACATTCTCTGTTGTTAACGCCAACCTACGTCTTGGCTACTAGATGACTTTACAAGGATACGCCTTATAAATACTCATCTTTCACCTCGCCCTCAGTGGTCCATTTGCCGTACAGCGTCTCCGCAGGTTTCCACCATCCCCTGCTCTCTGTAGGTGCTTATTACGACGTTATCTCCACATCATTGGTTTAATAGAACTATTATAATTCATATTATTAAAAAATGTCAAGTTGTTTTACTTGAATTGTTTAACTATTTAATATTTTAATAGAATCGTAAAAATCAAATGTATATCCTCATTTTCTTTCAAGGATCTACAAGCCTAACGCCCCTTTCAATGAAAAAATCTTAAAATTTTTAATCTCACTTTGTTGAAATATGTAAATTTTTATAAGAAATTGCATAGGTGGAAGTTCGTTTACAGCATTAGCATTTTTACTAGAGATATGTTATCATGAATAATAGAAATTAAAATGGAGGAGTGCTGACATGCAAGAAATTATTTTAATTCTATTACTACAGTTGGTTTATGTGCCTATCTTTACCCTTAGAACAATATTTCTTGTAAAAAATATGACTATGATTGCATCTTTTCTTGGATTCATGGAGTCATTAGTGTATGTATTTGGTTTATCACTTGTTTTCAGGGGAGAACAGGGCCCGGTGGCACTGATTGTATATGCTGTTGGATTTGGTGTTGGAATACTGGTTGGAGGAGCCATTGAGAATAAGCTTGCAATTGGTTATAATAGTCTTGTGGTGAATTTGATGGAGAAAAACATGGAACTAATTGATCATCTAAGGGCGGAAGGTTTTGGTGTGACTGTGTACGAAGGGGAGGGCCGGGATAGCAAGCGGTATCGCTTAGATATTCTTACAAAGAGAAGCAGAGAAGAAGAGCTACTACAGAGAATTGAAGCGTATGAACCTAAAGCCTTTATTATTTCCTATGAAGCAAGAAAGTTTAAGGGTGGATTTTTAGTAAATGCTATGAAAAAGATTAAAACCACATCATAAGGAATGCTTAAAAGTTTTACTTGGTGAAATATAGAAAACATCTGTCAAAAATGCAGGTGTTTTTTTGAAAACTAATTACAAAGTTGATTTAGAAGAGCAAAGTGAAAAAATTTAAAGGGCGGGAATATAGACTCTTGCTTCGTCATTTATGAGGGATTCATTTATAATTCTATTAAAATAAAAGATTATTTGAAAAAGTTTGCAAAAATATATTGACATGAATTAGTCAAAGTTATATTATTAGGATAAGACTTGTAGGACAGCTGACATCATTCAAGTTTATAGTAAAGGGGGGAAATTTTTGATTGGCAAGAATCTTGAAAAAATATTTTCTTTGGAAGGAAAAGTGATTGTCTTAACAGGCGCCACAGGTGGCATTGGAAGTGTTTTAGCTAAGGGATTGGCCAGTGTAGGCGCTGATATGGCGCTATGTGGTAGAAGTATGGAAAAAATGTCAAAGCTTCAAAAAGAGATCATCGGCAATGATGGAAAGGCAAAATGTTTTATGCTCGATATGGTTGATATGAATTCTATTGCCCAATGTGTAAACGATATCAGTCAAGAATATGGCAAGATTGATGTTCTTATTAATTGTGCAGGAATCAATAAAAGAGAGGCTTTTGTTGATGTTGAAGAAAATACCTATGATAAGATTATGGATGCTAACCTAAAGGGATTGTTTTTCTTATCTCAAGAAATTACAAAACTAATGATAAAAGCTAAAAAAGGAAATATCATTAATATAGCATCACACAATTCGTTTGGTATGTTAGGTGGCTGCAGCGTCTATGGTGCTAGTAAAAGTGCTCTTTTAGGCATAACAAGGTCTATGGCAGTAGAATTAGCACAGTATGGCATCAGGGCAAATGCAATTGCGCCGGGACATATTCTAACACCTTTAACAGAAGTTACTTGGGAAAACCCGGAACGCAGTAGGTTTTTAAGGGAACGAACTGCCATGGAAAGACCCGGACTGCCTGAAGAGCTTGTAGGACTAACGATCATGCTGGCGTCTGATGCATCAAGCTTCATGTCTGGTATGACCTACCATGTAGATGGTGGTTATCTAGCGGGAGGAAAACCTTGGCCTTATGAAACAAAGTACCAGTGTGATTAAAAAGATTTCACCCTGTTTATAGAATTATATAGCAATAAATGATATAATGGATAAGGTTAATCTAAATAATTCTATTAAAATGGAGTGAGCATAGAAATAATGGCTATTAAACAGGTGAAAAAACTAAGTGTAAGTGAACAGGTCTTTGAACAACTGAAACAACAACTTTTAAACAATGAGTGGAAGCAAGGGGAAAAGATTCCATCAGAAAACGATTTAGCAGAAGCATTTGGCGTCAGTCGTGTAACAGTGCGTCAAGCAATACAAAAGCTTACTACTTTAGGCTTATTGGAAACAAAGCTAGGTGAGGGGTCTTTTGTAAAAGAAGTAAAACCAGGTCTCTATATGAATACAATCATTCCAATAGCTTACCTTGGAGAGGACTCCCTGCAAGAGGTTTTAGAGTTTCGTAGGGCCATAGAGGGCGTAGTTGCTGAACTGGCTACAGAAAAAATTACTGAGGATGATATAAACGAACTTGAAAATTGCTATAAGCAAATGGAAATTCACAAAGATAATTTAGAGCTATTTTCTAAAGCAGACTTTGACTTTCATTTGATTTTGGCGAAGGCAACCAAGAACTCATTGTTTATACAAATATTTAGTATAATATACGATGTTTTATATGATGCCATGACGAAGGTTGTCTATAAAAGAGGTAATACTGCAGGTCTTTATTTTCATAAGTTGTTGTTAGAGACCATTAAAAAAGGTGATCCAAAGGAAGTAAGAAAAATAATGGATGAACATATGCTAGATAACAAAAATATATTTGACAATGATGCCGAAAGAGAAGAGTAGGCAGAGCTACTTTTCTAACACTATACCTGTATGACAACTGACAACATACATAACATATCTATACTGGCTGCTGAAAAAACTACAGGTTGTTAAAATAGCATAGTGAAAAAAGTTTAAAAAAGTAAAGTCAAGTAACAAACTATAAAAAATCAAGGGGGATTAATAGTATGCTACCAGGTACGTTTTTGCTTATTTTAATAAGCTCTGTGGTATTCCTTATGCTTTTGATTCTAAAACTGAAAATGAATCCAGTTTTAGCTATATTACTTGTAACAATTCCTATGGCGATTGTTCTTGGAAATTCACCAACAGACGCAATCACAGCAATTAATAATGGTTTTGGAGCAACTCTTACTTCTATAGGTATCGTTATTATCTTAGGGAGTATTATTGCGGTAGTTGTTCAAGATACAGGTGCAGCTATACCGATAGCAAATTTCTTTGTAAAACTAGTACATGGAAAAAATGTTGAGCTTGGACCATCTATGGCAGCTTATATACTTTCCATTCCAGTATTTGGTGATATAACAACGCTTCTTATGGCACCAATAGCCAGTACCCTTGCACAAAAACATAAAATCAGTATGGCCAAGATGGCAGTATTTATCTGTGCTGCGCTAAATATTACCCATGTTTTAGTACCACCAACACCAGGGGTTTTAGCAATTACCCTTGAAATGGGTGCTGACTTAGGTAGAGTAATTTTATTTGGTACAGTCATTGGTATTATAGGATTCTTCTTATTCTACTTCCTATTAAGAAATTGGGCAGGAAAAGAGATGATAGAACCGATTGATCAGTATAAGCAAAGCCCAGAGCAATTGGCTTTTAACGAAGAGCAAGCTGCAACCAGTGAAGGATGGAATGAAAACCTACCATCGACATTGCATTCTTTTTTGCCACTATTTTTACCAGTAGTACTAATCACGGTAGCTTCTTTTATGAAGGTATCCTTTGACCCTAGTAGTACAGCCTATATGATTATTACATTCCTTGGCGATCGTGTAGTTGCATTGCTTATTGGTGTGGCTGCAGCAATGACCCTTACAATTGGTAGAACAGAAAAGGTAAAGGAAATTGCCAGAAAAAATGATTCAAAACTAGGAAAAGACTGTTCATTGCTTGAATGTATCTTTGGTTCTTGGGTAACAAGAGCATTACAAATGGCAGTAATTCCATTACTTGTAACAGGTATGGGTGGAGCTTTTGGGAGGGTTCTTGCAGCAGCTCCAGCAGCGCAGGATTTAGCAACAGTAATCGCAGGATTTGGTATACCAGCTTTAGCTATTCCATGGTTAATTGCTATGGTGATGATGGCTTCATTAGGTTCCATGACAATGGCGCAGATGACTGCAACAGCTTTAGTTTTGCCGTTACTACCAGTGTTAGGTCTATCTCCATTAGCAGCAGTATTAGCTATCGGTGCAGGAGCAATTGGACCGAATCATGTAAACAACAGTGGTTTCTGGGTATTCAGTGGATTCTACAACTTAAATCCAAAACAAGCTTTAAAATATATAACATTCCCCAGCGTTGTTATTAGTGTAATTCTATTTGCAATTGTATTTATATTTAACGCAATTGGGCTTTTGGGATAGATCATATTAAGTTAGATCGTATAGGTATACGCCTTTAAGCTTGAATTTTAATATGCAGGGTCTACGGTTTCCCCTTGGTTAAAAGAGTAGCCGAGGACTGCAAATATAATCCTTCGTATATTAAAATTCATAAGCGTATACCTGTATATAGATATTAAATGCATTAGACCATCAAGTTTAGGTAATGAACTATTTCCCAAGCTTGATTTACAACAATAATATTTCAACTGACATTAAATAAGGAAGGGAGATTATCATTATGAGAAACATAAAACAAAAAAGTGCTCCTGAAAGACTTTTATGGGCGCAATTTGATGCATTACAACTTGGTTCAGGATGGGATGAAGAAGATATTAAAAAACCACAAATTTTAGTAGAAGACGTATTTGGAGACAGTCATCCAGGTAGTGTTCATTTAAATAAACTTACAGAGCAAGTGAAATATGGTGTATTTGAAACTGGTGGATTCCCTGCACAATTTCATGCTACTGACATTTGTGATGGTTGTGCACAAGGACATGACGGCATGAATATTATCCTGGCTTCTCGAGAAGCCCTATGTGATATGGTAGAGGTTCATGGTACTGTTTGCCCTTGGGATGGTATGATTTTAGCTTCTTCTTGTGATAAATCCATCCCTGCACATCTAAAGGCTGCAGCTCGACTTGATATACCGACAATATTCATACCCGGTGGAAGTATGAGGGTAGGTCCTCATATGACAACATCTTTAGTGGCAGGAGATATTTCTTTACGCCAAAAGCGTGAAGGTCAAATTACAGACCAAGAAGTTAGAGATTATAAGGTAACGGGATGCCCTTCAGTCGGTGCTTGTACATTCTTAGGTACAGCCAGCACAATGCAATGTATGTCAGAAGCCCTTGGTTTAGCTTTACCAGGATCAGCACTTATGCCAGCCACCATGACAGATATCCTTCGCAATTCTCGTAAAGCTGGTAGGAAGATTATGGAGTTAGTTGAAAGAAATATTACGCCTAGTAAGATATTAACAAAAGAAGCCTTTATCAATGCAATTATTGTACACGCGGCTATTGGTGGGTCTACGAATGCAGCCATCCATCTTCCATCTATAGCTTTAGAGTTAGGTATAGAATTATCTCCAGAACTATTTGATGAAATTAATCATAAGATACCCCATATTGGAAATATCAATCCAAGCGGAGAGCATTTAACAGAGTCCTTCTGGTTTGCCGGCGGTATTCCAATGGTACAGTATATGATAAAGGATTATTTAAACCTTGATGTTATGACAGCTACAGGAAAAACTTTAGGTGAGAACCTTGAAGATTTAGAGAAGGAAAACTTTTTTGATAGGAATCTTGGTTACTTAGCTAACTATGGGCTTAAACGTGAGGATGTTATCTTGCCGTTAGATAAAGCAAAAGAAATAGGTTCTATTGCTATTCTTAAAGGAAATATAGCACCAGAAGGTTCTGTTGTTAAGTATTCTGCTTGTACTGAAAGCATGTTTGTGCACAAAGGTCCTGCAAGGGTTTATAATTCCGAAGAAGATGCGTACAATGCTGTTGTTCAAGGAGATATTAATCCAGGGGATGTTATCGTCATTCGTTATGAAGGACCCCGTGGAAATGGTATGCCTGAAATGTTAATGACAACAGAAGCGATTGTTTGTGACAAGCGTTTAAACGGTACAGTTTCATTAGTAACTGACGGTAGATTCTCAGGGGCTACCCGTGGTGCTGCAATTGGCCATGTTTCTCCAGAAGCTGCTTCAGGTGGTCCATTGGCTTGGGTTGCTACAGGAGATATTATAGAATATAACATTCCTGAACGTTCTCTAAATGTTGTAGGAATCAATGGTGTTGAAGTGTCACTTGAAGAAGTTGAACAAGTCTTTGCTGAAAGAGCTAAGGAAGGCGTTATTCCAAGACCACCTAGAAAAGGCTTATACAAGAGATATACTACTTCTGCATTATCAGCGATGAAGGGTGCGGGTTATTAAGATTTAGTCAAATATATAGTGATAATGAAAAGGAGTGTTTCTATAATGAAAGCAAGATTTTTAACACCAGTGGTGACTGCATTTGATGAGAAGGGCAAATTGGATATACAAGCAAATAAGAATATCTATGATCATCTTATTAAAGGTGGCGTTGATGGCATTGTTGTAATGGGGAGTACCGGCGAATTTTTTAACATGCCTTTAGAGCAACAAAAAGAGCTGATTGATTTAGCTGTAGGTTATATCAATAAAAGAGTAAAGGTATATATTGGAACAAGCTGCATGTCAGTTGAAGATACGATAGAAATGGCTAATTACGCACATCACGCGGGTGCCGACGCCGTTATGATTATTAGTCCCTATTATTTTAGTCTTTCTGATGAGAGCATAGAGGCTTTCTATGATGAAGTTGCTGCAGCAACTGAAGCAAATATCTATCTTTATAACTTCCCTGCCAGAAGTGGCTATGATTTATCACCAGAAATAGCCTTTAGACTTGCTAGAAAAAACAAAAACATTATCGGATGTAAGGATACAGTTGTGGAAATGGGTCATACAAGAGCGCTGATTTCATTGATGAAATCAGAGTTTCCAGAATTTGATGTTTTATCAGGATACGATGAAAACTTCGTACACAATGTACTTTGTGGTGGCGGTGGATGCATAGGTGGACTTTCTAATCTTGCGCCAGAAATTTTTGCTGCATGGACAAAAGCAGTGAATGAAAAAGATTTTGATAAAATGGCTGAATATCAAAAAGTTGTTGATAAAATGATGAAGCTTTATAATATAGGAACGCCTTTTATTCCAATTATCAAAAAGGCAATGATGATAAGGGGTGTTGATATGCAAGATTATTGCACAAAGCCATTTCTTCAAGCAAACGAAAAACAAGTGGAAGAAATCAAAACTGTTATGAGGGAAGTAAATCTTTTATAGTATAAATGCGTGAATGTACTGTTTAAGATATTAAATAAAAAAGTACTTAACTATATATATTAAAGCAAAAGGTATGCAATCTTTATGATAGATGCATACCTTTATCTTATTATCAAATACTTTACTGGGTTAAGCCCCCCACTTCTATAAGTGGGCTTTGAATCAGGTGGAGTAGAGTCTCCATCTGATTCCCCGATGTTCAGCTTTAGCTGGATGAGTTCACTTATGGTTTGACTTTAATTTTGATTTATTAATATAGACATATGCCTATGAAGTTTAAAGGTGCGTATCTATATGTTCTTCTCGAATCTCTATATTGTCGTCATCATATCTTGCAAATCTGCCGACATTTTTAGGATTGACGGGATCTTCTCTATCCCAAGGCCATCCACCAAATTTAGTAGCACGATAATCATTATAGGCCTGAAGAATTTCATCCTGTGTATTCATCACGAAGGGACCATGGTTGATTATAGGCTCGCTGATAGGTTCCCCTTCTAGTAAGAGGAGGTAGCTATCTTTATTACCGTTTGTTACTTTAATTTCTTCATCTCCAGCCAATTTGATACTAGCAGGGTAGGTGATATTGGTATCATCTATCATGATACTACCACCCCGGTAATAATATAAATTTCTATTTAAGGTAGAAGAGACCCTTGGCAGGGTAAAGCTTGCCCCTGGCGTTAGATGAATTGTCCATATTCCCACATGGTTCTCACGGTTGTTGGCCCATGAATTGGGATTAGGATCTAAACTATCACTACCTTTATAAGTACCTGCGATGATATTTATTCTAGCTACATTTCCAGCCTCATCTTTTTCTTCTACCACTGGAATATCTTCAGCCCATAGCATTTTATAGCTAGGTGCTACAAATTTATCTTTACTTGGAAGGTTCAGCCATATTTGAAATAATTCCATGGTATTCTCTTTATCATCATGTACCAATGGAAACATCTCCGCATGTTGCATGCCACTTCCGGCAGTCATCCATTGTACATCCCCAGCACCATATCTACCTGTAGCACCATTAGAATCTGAATGATCTACATAGCCTTGAAGGACTACCGTAACTGTCTCAAAACCACGATGTGGGTGTGCAGGAAATCCGGGAACATTTTTTCCATAGTACATCTTCCAATCACTAGCTAAATCAAAATCTTCTTCTGTTTGTTTTCCTTTTAAGAGTGAGGTAGGTACCCCCATATTGCCATTGCCACTGGGATAATAGTCAAGATGGTGCATCCTTGCCAAAAAAGGATCTCCCACATCCTCCCGAAACTTAAAACTGTCTATTGCAATAATTTTCTTCCCCATATTATCTCCTCCATTTTAAAATAGTAAGTTTCACTTGTGCAGTTGTTCTGATTATTTTCACCACTATATTTAGTGATTGTAAAACGCAAATAGCAAAATAAAAGAATTGTTATATAGATTATACCTAATAGAGGGAAATCTAAACTGATTTGCCTTTTTTTATAAAAAAAGATGAAAGCAATATTTTTTATTCTTTCTACAAAGGCTACTGGAGAAATGGTATAGTAAATAGAGGAGGTGGAGACTATGGCAATTTTAGTATGTGGAGGTGCTGGCTACATAGGAAGTCATACAGTGGCTGCGCTATTAGAAAGAAAGGAAGAAGTTGTCATTGTAGATAATTTAGCTACAGGACATGAACAGGCGGTTTTAGGCGGGAAATTATATATAGGAGATTTAAGAGATAGTGAATTCTTAGATAAAGTATTTAAAGAAAATGAAATAGAAGCAGTTATTGATTTTGCAGCCTTTTCTCTAGTGGGAGAGAGTATGGAAGCCCCTTTGAAATATTATGAAAACAATGTATATGGTACATTGAAACTTTTAGAGGCGATGAATAAACACAATGTTAAAAAAATTGTATTTTCCTCTACAGCTGCGACCTATGGAGAACCAAAGACAGTACCAATTAAGGAGGAAGAGGAGACGATCCCTACAAATACTTATGGAGAGACGAAGCTTGCAGTTGAAAAGATGTTAAGGTGGGCGGAGGTAGCGTATGCTATGAAATATGTGATTTTGAGGTACTTTAATGTTGCAGGTGCCCATAAAAGTGGTAAAATTGGTGAAGATCATTCTCCAGAAACCCATTTGATTCCCATTATATTACAAGTAGCATTAGGAAAAAGGGAAAAGATTATGATCTATGGAGAAGATTATCCAACCAAAGACGGAAGCTGTATTAGAGATTATATACATGTTGTGGATTTATCAGAGGCACATTTGCTAGCCGTAGATAAACTGAGAAAGGATAACACAAGTGCAATCTATAACCTTGGAAACGGAGCGGGATTTAGTGTAAAAGAAGTGATAGAAGCCGCAAGAAGAGTTACAGGACACCCCATCCCAGCGGAAGTTGCAGGTCGTAGGGCAGGGGACCCAGTGATTTTGATTGCATCGTCTGAAAAGATTATAAAAGAACTGGGATGGAAGCCTAAGCATGCTTCCCTAGAAGAAATCATTGGTAGTGCTTGGAAATGGCATCAAGGATATCCAAATGGATATAGCGGTTGATTCTTCGAAATCGCCGGAGTCAGGAATTTGGAAAATGTTTCTAAAAAAATAGTAGGCCGAAAAGAAGCCCATGCTGGAGTTTCTCAGATGTACGTGGATGATGAAAGATTCACAGCATATTATGATAAAAAAGAACCGGAAATCAGGTGGAGACGCTACTCCACCTGATTTAAAAATCCCACCTACGCTAACGCTTAGAGGTGCTTCGTAGTGCCATGAATCTCTTCATCCTTTAAAGCAACAATTTCATTATTTTCACCTAAAATCACAATCTTTGGTTTAAAGGTGTTTACTTTATCTTCACGAATCAAACAGTAAGCTATAATAATTACATGGTCTCCAGGTTGTACCAGTCTAGCTGCAGCACCATTTAAGCAGATGATACCACTGTTTCTTTCTCCTTGAATAACATAGGTTTCTAATCTAGCACCATTGTTATTGTTAACAACCTGTACCTTTTCATTTGGATAAATATTGGCAGCCTCCAACAAAGCTTCGTCAATAGTAATACTGCCTACATAGTTTAAATTAGCTTCTGTTACTGTAGCTCTGTGTAATTTAGATTTAAGAAAATTTAAATACATGATGGTAAATCCTCCAAGATAATATTATCAATCAACCTCACTTTACCAATTTTAGCAGCTATAGCAATTAACACCCTGCCTTTTAATATATCTATCCTCTCAAATGTTTCAAAATCAACAATTTCAATATAATCAATGATTACTGTAGGTTCAGTAGCCAGGGTTTTCTTGACTTGTATTAAAATCATTTCAGCATTTCGTTCTCCTGCTGCTACGATTTCTTTTGCCTTCGCTAAGCTCTTAGAAAGAATTAAAGCAGTTTTTCGATCTTGTGGGCTTAAATTTACATTTCTAGAACTCATGGCTAGTCCATCTGCTTCCCTGACAATAGGACAGGGAATAACTTGTACATCCATATTTAAGTCTTTCACCATTTTTTGAAGGACAGCTACCTGTTGTGCATCTTTCAAACCGAAATAAGCACGATGGGGTGTAACAATATGAAATAATTTAGCAACAACTGTTGTCACTCCTCTGAAGTGCCCTGGCCTTGAAGCACCACATAGCTTTTCTGTAATTTCTTCAACTTCCACATAAGTACGATAGCCATTTGGATACATTTCTTTGATGGTTGGATGAAAAATGATATTTGCACCACCGATTTCAGCTATCTTTTGATCTCTTTCTAGATCTCTTGGATAAACATCAAAATCTTCATTTATACCAAATTGTGTTGGGTTTACAAATATGCTGACGACAACAAAATGGTTTTCAATACTGGCTTTTTCAATAAGTGAAAGGTGACCATCGTGCAAGTACCCCATGGTGGGAACAAAACCAATTTGTTTGCCATTTTGCTTTTCTTTACGTATAATTGTTTTTAATTCATCAATTGAAGTTATGATTTTCACTATAATTATCCTTCCTTTATTTACTATAGACATACGCTTTTAAAGCTAAATTTTAATATACACGGTCTACGGTTTCCCCCAAAACCGTGGGCTGCAAATGTAGCCTTTAGTATACTAAAGTATACTAAAATTTAGGAGCGGATGTCTATATCTTCTCATTAGTACTAAAATGTATGTTTTGTTTCTGGGAACACGCCGTTTTGTATTTCACTACAATAAGCAGCAACCGCCTTTCTAATACTATCTCCTAAATCAGCATATTTTTTTACAAATTTAGGTGTAAAGTTACTGAACATTCCTAACATATCTTGGGTAACCAGTACTTGACCATCGCAATATTTGCCTGCACCGATGCCAATCGTAGGAATTTCAATAGATTTTGAGATTAATTCGGCTAGTTTCTCTGGGATACATTCTAAGACAATTGCAAAAGCACCTGCCTTCTGAAGTTGTTTTGCATCTTCAATCATTTTCTTTGCATCTTCTTCAACTTTTCCCTGCACTTTAAAGCCTCCAAAAATATTGACTGATTGGGGTGTTAAGCCAAGGTGACCGATAACAGGAATTTGAGCTTTTACTAAAGCCTCTACTTGAGGAATGATTTCAGTTCCTCCCTCCAATTTAACCGCGTGGGCATTTCCTTCTTGAATCAATCTACCGGCATTTTTGATGGTTTCTTCAATATTAACATGATAGGATAAAAACGGCATATCACCAATAACCATAGCATTTTTGACACCTCTTGCTACTGCCTTTGTATGATGAATCATATCATCAATGGTTACTTGAAGGGTATTTTCATAGCCTAATACCACCATTCCCAGTGAATCTCCCACCAGTATACTATCGATGCCAGCTTCATCTAAAAGCTTGGCTGTTGAATAATCATAAGCTGTTAGCATTGAGATTTTTCGACCTTCCTTCTTGCTTTTTATAAAAGACGTTGTTGTAAATTTACTCATTCTTCTCCCTCTTTCCATAATTGATTGATTGAATTCATTTGCTTAATATTTGTAAGCTTTTTAAACTCTGCAAGTTTTGTTGTTTCTTTTCCTAAATAACGGTAAAACTCCTCTGTTGCTAGTTTTTTATGCCTCATTGCATTAAGATGACTTTTGATGGTTTCTACATCACCCCTTGCAATGGGTCCTGTCAAGGCATTGGCAGTGCCTAGACTTTGGATGTTTTCAAGACTTCCTTTTATTAAAGGAAGCATTGCTTCAAACCCTTTTTGAGGATCAATACCAGAAGCTTCAAGCAACTTTAATCCATGATCCATCAATGTCACCAAATAATTAGATACAATGCAGGCAGCAGCATGATAAAGGACTTTATTTTCTCCCGCTAAAAGGAAATAAGGATTATCACATTTTTCCATGATATTGCTTAAACATTTTCTGCCTAATTGATCTCCCTCAATGCTAAACACAGTATTTTTTAATTCCAATAGGGCTTGTTGAACATTGGCAAATGCTTGTAAAGGATGCAAAGAACAGAGATTGGCATTTGGATGGGTTTCTTTAATTGGCATTAAAATATTTGAGCTATGTGTTCCACTCATATGCACAAAAGTTTTAGATCCTATCGGCTCTTTTATTGTAGCTATTTCAACTGCAGTGGATTGAATCATATCATCCGGTGTTGTAATCATAATTACATCGGCTGAATGAGCTAATTCTTTTATCCCGTGATAAACACAACTATGGGTGAGTACTGCTGCTTCGTTTGAAGACGCTATGCTTCTGCTGTAATATCCTGCTATTGTAAAACCATTCTGCTTTAAGTAACAACCAAAACTTTTTCCTACTTTTCCTGCTCCTATAAAACCAATTTTCATTTCATCCCTCCTTTATATATAAAAAATGCCTTTTTCTATTCCAAAGTACGGAAATAGAAAAAGGCACGTAAGTAAAATACCTTTTTACAAATTGCAAAAAGGCACAAGAATCCAAGAGCTTTTTTCTTCCGTCTCAGTCCTGTGGTTCAGAGCAGAAATGTTTTTAGAATAATAAAGTTTAGTAATAGGTATAGCTCTTAAAAGATACTATCCTAGTTGTTAGTGTAACACAGTAAAATTTTAACTTCAAGGAAAAATTTATCGACTATTTATAATATTCAAAACCACCTAATAAGACTGTAATCAAAGTATTGCATTTACAATTTTATGTTTCAAAAAAATTTTTTTATCTTTTTCAGAAAAATAGCAAAATCACCAATGTATTTTTTTCCTAAGCGAAATAAAATCACTGGGATATAAATTTATAGGAAAGTGATAAAAATTATGTTGTAGGTTGTTATAATACTGGGATATAATGTAATTGGTAAATTGTGATAATTTATAAAATTTTGAAAAAGGAAGGTGACAGCATGGATCAATTTTTGGGGCAAATTGAATTGTTTCCCTATGGTTTTGCACCTCAGGACTGGACAGTTTGTAATGGCCAGCTTTTAAGAATTTCAGAAAATCAGGCACTATTTTCATTATTGGGTACTACATATGGCGGTGATGGTCAAACAACCTTTGCTCTACCGGATCTGCGAAATGCCGCACTAGGTCAGTATAATCAATATTATATTGCTCTTGCCGGTATCTATCCATCTAGGAATTAATTGTTTAAGCGTTTAAATTATTTGTTAGGAGAGTGATAAAATCATGGAACCATACTTAGGACTAATTAAATTATTTCCCTATAATTTCGCACCTTATTCTTGGGTTTTTTGTGCAGGACAGATCCTTCCAGTACAGCAATATTCGGCTCTCTATGTATTATTAGGCAACAAGTTCGGCGGTGATGGTCGAAGTACTTTTGCCTTACCTGACCTACAAGGTGCAGAACCACAGTCGGGGAACCGTTACTGTATTGCACTTCAGGGCATATTTCCATCCAGAGATGGGTCTAGTATGGAATCACTTTTAGGTCAAATAGAGCTGTTCCCTTACGACTTTGAACCTTATAACTGGGCACGTTGTGACGGAAGGCTTCTCAGTATTTCAAAATATACAGCTCTATTTTCACTGATAGGAACCCATTACGGTGGTGACGGTAAAATCACATTTGCACTGCCCAATTTAAAAGGAACGGAACCAGTACCGGGTACGAATTACTATATTGCACTGGACGGTATGTACCCTCAAAGACCTTAACTTGACTGGACATAAAAAATTAAAATCTTTTACATAGAAAGGATTGAATAAAATATGAGTAACCTGGCTCTAAACAAGCCCGCTCGGGCAAGTGGATATGTCGCACCTTTTGCTGCCTCAAGGGCAGTTGACGGTACTTTGGCACCAACTAGAAGATGGCTGTGTCATGCTATGCCCTGTTCACTGGAAGTGGACTTGGGTGCCCCTTATTGGATTGACAAATGGATAGTAAAGCATATGGGAGCAGTAGGATGGTGGTCATCTGACTATAATATGAAAGATTACAAACTACAGGGAAGTATGGATAAGTCAAAGTGGGTTGATCTGGATACCGTAGTGAATAATTTTGCAGGCATTACGAACCGTACTTTTACGGCAGCTCAGGTGAGGTATGTGAGAGTCTACATGACTGCAGGGATGCGTATGAATCAGGGAGTTGCTTCCATACTTGAATTGGAGATTTACGAATCATCTTATAAACCATATCTATTGGGGCTTGCCATTAGCAGCGGTATACTTAATCCGGTATTTTCTCAAAAAACTTTTTCTTATACTGTACAGGTAGAGGAGAATATAACATCTGTCAGAGTTACTCCTACTGCAGAGGCTGCTAATGCAAACATCAAGGTAGACGGTGAGGATGTGGCAAGCGGTACACCATCCGAGCCAATTATCTTAGGTGTCGGAGATAAAAACATACCGATAATAGTAACTACAGGTCCGGTTAATCAGTCCTATACTATAAAAGTGATAAAACAGAAACCTGAATATCTATCTGGGCTTGTCCTTAACGGACCTAGGGGGATTACGGTAGGCATGGAACCTGTATTTAAGGAAAGTACTTTCAACTATATTGCAAGCACGTCGGTACCCAGCGTTACAGTAACCCCTACAGCTAAAGAAACCAGCTCTATCATAAAGGTAAACAATGTTGTTACACCAAGCGGACAGCCCTCACAGTCAATTAGTTTAAATCCGGGCATTAACACCATAACAATTCAGGTAACGCCTAAAGGCGGCGGCAGTCTTACCACCTATATAATAAGTGTTACAAAAAGTTAGTTCAGGTTCAAAGTGATTTTTAGAATAATTAAGCAGGCTTATATTTAAGAAGGGGGTGTGAAACTTGAACGGCAGGTTAGTGAAAACTACTATGATGGTGTTATTTTGTCTTGTTTTTGTATTTATATTTCAAGGTATTGACAGAATATCGTACGCCTATGGGGTTAATGAAGCGTGGAGATTTGTTGGGACCAAGGGTCAAAACGGGTTAAACAATAGTTCTGTATTGGTACTTGACACATATCCTCAAGTTGTATCAGTAGCATCCTATAACGGTAAATTGTATGCTGCCTGGTGTGAGGCGCATAGTACAGAAACCTCTAAATACCAGGTTCGTGTTATGAAATATTCTGAGGGGGATTGGACTTTTATAGATGGAGGTACTTTAAACTATAATACTAATCATATAGAAAATGCAAACGGCCCAGTGCTTGCTGTCTATGACGGTAAACTTTTTGCAGCATGGTCGGAATCTGACAGAAGATTTAGTAACTGTGATCAAATAAAGGTAAAATCATTAGACCTTGACAATGAAGGTAGCAGCTGGACTTCACTAAGTCCAAGCTATAGTCAGGATGGCAATGAATGGTACGGTTTAAATCATTATTATCACTTAAGTGCTTATAACCCTTCACTTACAGTAAACAATGGAAAATTATATGCAGCTTGGTGCGAGACGACTTTTGGTGCCTCGAAGGTAGCTGTGAAAGAGTATAATAAAGATACAGGCGAATGGGTATTTATAGATGATGGTCCCGGTCAGATGGAAAGTGAATTTGGATTGAATTATGATTTTTCTGAATCAACTTACTTTCCTAATCTTATGTCATATAATAACGAACTGTATGCTGTGTGGATGGAAAATAAATCTAATAAAGGACAGTTGCGTGTCAAAAAATACAGTGGCAGTGGGAGTTCGTGGTCTTTTGTAGACGGGGGCGGTGTCTACGGACTAAATCGTAATGCTTCCAATCAAGCATTAAGACCTGCGCTTATGGCATGTAATGGAAGTCTGTATTTAGCCTGGGAAGAAGCAACATATAATGATCCAATTTATGGGTCAATACCCCAAATACGTGTCAAAAAATATAATGGCGGCAATTCATGGTCTTTCGTTGATGGAAACAATGATTGGGGTATTAACTTTGACAAAGCAAATGATGCCCGTAACCCTGTGTTAACAGCATATAATGATACATTATATGTATCGTGGGATGAGATAGTTGATATTGGTGAGGAACTTTGGCCAACTCAAATTCGGGTAGCAAAATATGATGGAGCAGGTTTTACATTTATTGATGGAAATGGGCAATATGGATTGAACCATAATACAGGTATTTATGCTGGCAATCCGACACTGACAGCCGGTGACGGCAAATTTTATGTAGCTTGGCAGGAAGGAGTATACCAGGGAACAGAAAAAAAGATACATGTAAAAATGCAGTCGTTGCCTGCCTATACAGCAGAGGCATCTGCGGCGTCGCCAGATCCAACTACGGGAGCAAACAACATCATAACGCTGACAGTGAAGAATGCAGACGGCGATACCGATACTACCTTCAGTGGTAACAAAGAGGTGACGGTATCGGGATATACAAAAGCTCCAGACGACACCTACGGAAGTTTTAACGGCACTACTCTGACTTCATCGCTAGATCCAATAAGCGTAGAATTTATAAGTGGAGTTGCTTCATCTAATCTGGTACTGCACCATGCAGAAGCTCAAACTATAGAGTTTAGCATAGCAGGGGTGAATATACCAAAGACCAATGAAGTTACCATAACACCAGTACCGGCAACTGCTGCATCAATGGAGTTAACGCAGGACATCGCAGCACCTCTGACAAACGGAGGACAGTTTGCTCGGCAGCCCCAGGTAACACTAAAGGATGCTTATGGAAACATATGTACAAATGATACCACAACGGTTATAACAGCCTCAAAGAAGGATTCAGGCTCATGGGAGCTTACCGGTACTGAAACTGCTATAGCAAGTACAGGCGTAGCCACCTTCAACAATCTGGGTGCATCCAATACGGCATCGGTCACAGGGGCAAAGTTGGCATTTGATGCTTCAGATCTTACCCAGATTACAAGTTCATCGGTCATATTGCCAGAGATAACCCCACCAAAAAGTAATCTGATGGTGGATATCGAAGGAAGTGGAACTGTCAAATTAAACGGAGAAAACATCACGTCAGAAAATACTTATAAATACTCAAGGAATGAAACGATTCGATTAGAAGCCACTGAAGGGGATGGATATGTCTTCGCTTATTGGCAGGATGTCAGAATAGAAAATATTCTCTCTACGGATCGCGTTTATGAATGCGTCATGGGAACAGGAATTCACATCAAGGCTGTGTTTAATAGCACTTCTACAGATGAATTCACGGTTGTATTTAAGGATCAAAGGGGAAGAATCCTGAAAACTGAAACTGTTGAAAAAGGTGGAGATGCAACTCCTCCACAAGACCCTGTACTGGCGGGCTATGAATTTGTAGGATGGGATAAGGCATATACCAATGTAACAACAGATTTGATAATCAATGCCCTCTTTGAAAGATCATCAAACACCTATACAGTAACAGTTGTAAACGGAAGAGTGGAAGGAACACAAGAGAACTTCCAGTATGATACACGAGTAACTGTAATAGCTGACACTGCACCAGCAGGACAGAAATTCAGTCATTGGCAGCAAAACGGAGTAAAAATAAGCACCAGTAGCACCTATAGCTTTTTTATGCCGATGAAACCTATTACCCTTGAAGCGGTATTTGTGGGAGAAGCAACAGTGATAGAAAAAGTACCCTTTATTACTTTATTACAGGATGTACATGTGGATAATAGCAACAAAACCATGATGTTTTTTGCAAATCGAGAAGTCCCCAATGGATACACATTAGTAGAGAACGGTATACTGCTGCTAAAGGAAAGCGCTAGTTGGTCCGGAGATCTGACAGTGGATACCAGCAATGTTCTTTATGGAAAAATAAAAAATAACTCCACAGACCAGTTCTACATCCGAAAGGTGGATATAAACTCAGGGGATACCTGGTATGCAAGAGCCTATTTGATTTATCAGGATACGGGGGGGAATATGATCACGGTTTACAGTAACAATACTGAAAATGAAACCATGAATTAAGTCTGCTAATAAAGGAGGATGAAGCGGGTGGAGGAAATGAAAAAACCCTATGAAAAACCGGAAATGGAGGTTACTGTGTTTGAAGTGGAAGAAATCTGCAGCATGAGCGGTGTTACTCAATTTTTCGGCATGGATGGTACAGACATATAATAAAGCTAAAACAGGCAGAGGGTATTATCTCTCTGCTTGTTCTATAGCTTAGCAAAGGTGATATACTATGGACTTATATAAAATAGCGGATTTAACAGTAAAGATGAAATGCTTTGGTGAAACCTTGCTGAAGCAAGGAAAAGCTTATAGGATGGATGCAGTTGGACCGATAGACATAATTATACAGATCAAAAATGAAGAGTTGAAAAAAAACAGGGAAAAATATCCTCATTTAACTGCTAATGAATGGGAATATATCCAAACAGGCTTTGTCTTTTCCAGTGCTTTATTGGAGTTTGACGGTTTTTGTCTACATGCTTCGGCGGTTGCTCACGATAACAGGGCAGTGCTGTTTTCTGGCCCCTGTGGCATCGGCAAATCCACCCATGCCAGCTTGTGGCAGCAGCATTTCGGTAAAGATAAGGCAGTTATCATCAATGATGACAAACCGGCACTGAGGTTAGTAGAAGATAACTTCTATGTCTATGGAACCCCTTGGAGCGGAAAAAGCCACCTTAATACAAATATCAAGGTGCCATTGCAGGCAATTGTGTTTATTGAACAGGCAGAAGAAAATCATATCAGGCCTTTAAATAATAAGGAAGCGGCACAGATGCTGATTTATCAAAGTTTGCGTCCCAACAGTGACAGAGATAAAATGAGCAGGCTTTTGACTTTGCTGGATACTTTGCTGAAAAAGGCACCTGTATATCAAATGGCCTGTACCGTTAGCGCTGATGCAGTAAAGCTGGCCTATGAAACAACAAACAAAGAGAGGATGAAGTAGTGATGAAAATAAAAGAGGGATATCTCATGCGACAGGTAGCAGGAAGTTATGTGGTGGTTCCCACCGGGAAGGCAGCCCTTGATTTCAGTGGAATGATAACATTCAATGAAACAGGAGGATTTTTATGGAGTCAGCTTGAAAAAGGTAAAACCCAGCAGCAGATGCTTACCGCTCTGCTGGAGGAATATGATGTAAATGAAGCCACTGCAAAAGCTGATATTACCGAATTTCTTGCAAAGTTGAAGGCGGCTGATCTCTTTGAATAAAAGGGTACCTCTGGCAGAGCTTTTCCCGCTAATGACGGAAGTCATGGAAAAGGGGGGAGAGGTTATTTTTACAGTAACCGGCAATAGTATGGCGCCTATGTTGCATCACCGCAGGGATAAGGTATGCATCGTGAAACCCCAAGAAAAGCCTTTGAAAAAGTATGACGTTCCTCTATTTCTTCGTAAGGACGGAAAATATATTTTACACAGGATTGTTGCAGTAAAGGAGGAGGGCTATGTGGTGATAGGAGATAATCAGTGGGTAAAAGAATATCCTGTTAGCTTCTATCAAGTGATGGGGGTGGTCAAGGGCTTTTGGCGAGAGGGAAAATACATTTCCTGTGATGATTTCTGGTATCGGGTATATTGCAGACTTTGGGTTTTCGGGTATCCTATCCGACGGATTTATTTAAGAGCAAAACAACTTTGCGTTAAAGCGGAAAGATTTTTGGGAGATAAGAAAAATGAAGGATAAACAGACTCTTGCATGGCTCTATGAAAATTCAAAAACACAGCTTTTCCCCCTACTCATTTTGATTCTAGGCAATGCACTGTTTGCAGGGTGTGGTGTGCTGTTTGCTCTTGCCAGCCGAGGTGTCATTGACGGTGCCGCCGCAGGAGAAAAGCATATCTTGATTAAACAGGGGGTATGGTTGTTTTTTGTAATTGTCCTGCAGCTGCTACTGCGCATCTTGTGCCGGAACATTGAGGTCCGTATACAGGGTAGGCTGGAAATGAGCTACAAAACGAAGCTTCTTGGGGAAATTTTTCAAAAGGATTACGCACACACTGGGAAATATCACAGCGGTGAGCTGATGAACAGGCTTACCAGTGATATTATCATTGTCAGCGAGGGCGTCACAACCATTTTGCCGGACTTTGTGGGCTTACTGACAAAGCTGCTCAGTGCCTTTGTAGTACTGTGTGTGTTTGACCGAACCTTTGCACTGATATTTGCTGCTGGCGGTTTGTTATTATTCCTCACCACAAAGTACTTCCGGGAGAAGCTCAAATACCTGCATAAAAATGTGCAGGAAAAGGACGGCGTAGTGCGTTCCTTTATGCAGGAGGTACTGGAAAGCATAATCGTTGTAAAAATATTTGGTGTGGAGCATGAAATGGAAGATAAGGCGGCAGGGCTTGGAGGGGAGTATTACAGGGAAAAAATCAAGAAAAATACCATCAGTATCTTGGCAAATTCGGGTTTTTCATTTATTTTTTCCATGGGATACCTGTATGCTTTGGTTTGGAGTTCCTTTGGGTTGGTTGCAAAAACCATCAGCTTTGGTAGTCTCACTGCAATTTTGCAGCTTGTGGGACAGGTGCAGACGCCTTTTACGGGGCTGTCGGGATTACTTCCCAAGGTGTATGGCGTCATCGCGTCAGCAGAACGCATGATAGAGCTTGAAAACCTGCCTGATGAGATAGAGATAAATAAACAGGATATCAATATAGCAGCCATTTATACAGATATGCAAAGCATAAAGCTTGAGGATATTTCCTTCCGATATGATAGAGATATTGTATTGAGCCACGCTGATTTAACCATAGAGAAAGGCGACTTTGCTGCGGTATCCGGTATATCTGGTATTGGTAAAAGCACCCTTTTAAAGCTGCTGCTTGGGGTATTTTCAGCGTGCGATGGAACTATCAGTATTAAACTTAATACTGGCGAACAGATACCAATCGACAGGCATACAAGAAAACTGTTTGCATATGTGCCCCAAGGAAATCTGCTGTTATCGGGAACCATCCGGGAAAATATTGCCTTTGTAAATTCAAACGCAACGGATGAAGAAATCATGGCGGCGGCACAGGTGAGCTGTGCAGCAGAGTTTATTATGACTCTTCCCCATGGCCTTAATACAGTCATCGGAGAAAAGGGTCAGGGTTTATCTGAGGGACAGGCGCAGCGTCTTGCAATTGCAAGGGCAGTTTTATGTGGTGCGCCCATATTACTTTTAGATGAGGCAACCTCCGCTCTGGATGAAGCCACAGAGGAAAGCCTGTTGAATAATATCAAGGAAATGACGGATAAGACCTGCATCATTATCAGCCACAAAAAAGCGGCATTATCTGTGTGCAACAAGGAAATACGCATAGAAAATACCGCAGTTAAAACGACTGAAAGGAGAAATATTATTGACTATCATTCAGCTTGAGAGAGGTTATTTAATCCATTTGCTTTCCTCAGTGCTTCATGATGCACAGCCACAAAATCCTCCAGAAAATCTGGATTGGGAAAAGCTGTATAAGCTTTCAACCTGGCACAGCGTATCCAATATGGTCTGCTATTGTCTAAGCAAGCTGAGCAGCAAGCCCCCGCAAGATATCATGGTAAAATTTTATAATGACTATAAAAAGGGCATCGCAAAGGAAGCTACCCAGCATATTATAGTAGAGCAGGTCTTAAAAATCTTTGAAGAGAATCATATCGCCTGTATGCCTCTGAAAGGATATCTAATCAAATATTTGTATCCGCAGCCGGATATGAGGCTGATGGTTGATGTGGATATTTTATTTAAAAATGAACAAAAAAAGCAAGTGAAGAAGCTTATGTTAGGATTAGGTTTCACCCTAGAAAGTGAGGGTGGAAACCATGATGTGTATTACAAGAAACCTTTTATGAATATAGAAATGCACCGTAGGCTTATAGCAGAAAATTCCCCCTACAGTGATTATCTAAATAAAGTATGGGATAGAGCCATATTAAAAACCGGATACAAATGCATCTATCAGCTGTCCCATGAGGATTTTTTTGTTTATATCATGATACATCTTACAAAGCATTATGCCAATGGCGGAACGGGAATCCGCTCCATTATGGATATATGGGTGTACAATAAGCACTATAGAGACAAAATGGATTGGGAGTATATACAAGCAGAACTAGAGAAGATTCAACTCTGGAAGTTTACGAAAAACATTTGTAGACTTAGTGAGATATGGTTTGAGAGTAGAGAGAGCAATGAGCTGTATGATGAAATGACAGCATACATATTTTCCAGTGGGGTTTGCGGCATCAAAAAACATTCAATAGTATCCTCTATGAATGCAGATAAGAAAAGGTCTATTGGAACAGCGAAGCAAATATACAGACTAAAGTTGTTTTTCCCAGGATTGAATAGGATGAAAATTTCATATCCCTTCCTTGGTAAGTTGCCGTTTTTACTACCTGTCTGTTGGGTGCTACGGGGTGTTAAATGCTTGTTATTCAAACCTAAGCACACTTTTCAAATGATAAATGATGTTGACTCCATTTCTGAGGCAGATATGGCCAAAATACAAAATTTACATGAAAAAGCCGGGCTTTTGAAATAAGGAAAAGAAGAATTTTAAAAAAAGTTTTATACAGAATGACAGTTCATGAGAGAATTTTGGAAATAATAGGGTTAAGTTAACGCCTATGATAATTAAAATTAAGAAATTAAAGTCCTAGACTCGTTTCTAGAACTTTAATTTCTCTTTTAAGCGTATTGTTTAGTTAGTATCTTACTTTAGCAAAAGGATCCAAAAAAAGTTTTGCCTCCAAACAGTACAATGAGTAATAGGAAGAAGAATAGTAAACTATCACCTGAAGTACAGAATAATGGACAGAAACAGAAGATAATCACCAGTAGTAAAAAGAAGAACAGCAAACTACTCTTACCAGCGATTCCTCCAAAAAAATCTTTTCTAGCTACATCGCTCATATATTTTCACCTACCTTTAAATATTTGATTATCCTAACCCTAATATAAAATATGCAATTAAAAGCAAAAAGGTTAATTTTTAAATTTAAAAGATTCTATTTTTTATAAAGCCGCATGACTGTATAAAAAGCTGTTCTAGTTTTTGTTCACTAGTCAACATCCTCTTAACTTTCAGGTGGATTTATTGCTTCAATAGTTTTTATTGTTTCCTGTACTTCTTCAATAGCATAGTGTTTATTTTCAGAAAGCAAAGGTTCAGGAATATCTGCCAATGCTGGAATTTTATGAGCATCTATTCTTTCTTTATCGAAAATTTCTGGTGTTTTTAATCCCTGCATAACTTTTTTTATTTTTTCTGCAGCAGTTATTACACTTTCAACAGCTTCCAATAAATTTTTATCTTCCTCATGAGCATGATCCTTTAGAACTTTGATAATTCCTGATTGCTTTTCAAATTTATTAGAAGATGCTGAATAGGAGGATCTTTGAGTTTTAGAAAAATTACCTAGAAGGTTCTGGAATGTACTTATCACTTCCAATAGCCCTGTAAGTGTGTGAATAGGGGTTTGTTCTTCTTCATTTAAATGCATGCAAACAGACTGAAGAGCTTTTTTTATATCAGGATTTTCTATTACCTTCTGAATAGAAAGGGCTTTATCCATCCCAGCTGTATTTGATGTTTCCATATACCCAGGATATCTTTCTTTTCTGCTAAATATGAGAAACACCAATAGTATAGAAATATATGGATAGAATACAGATAAGGTGTTGTTCGGTGAAATATCTTTGGTGGGTTTAACTTCAACTTTATTCATAAGTGAAGTTTGTTTTTCTATACTTACATTTTCATTGGGTGACGTTTTTGCCATTAGTCATTTCTCCCTTCTCTTTAATTTATAGCATATATTTTTTATTCCCTGCTAATTAATAAAGGAATTTATGCATAAATCAATAAAATATTTTGTACTTAAGCACCTTAATACTACATTATGATATAGTTGTAAATTTAGTTCATAGGTTATATGTCTATTTTTTCAATCATTCCTCTCAGGGAGGGTAAAAACTACCCTGAATTGTAGCCAAATTTTATATAGTTATTATATAATGCTTTAGTTTCTTTAATAGCTCACAAAAAGTATGAAAACTTCACCTATTATAATAAGTGAAGTTTTCATACTTATAGCACAAACTAGTATATGCTGCTAGTTACACAAATTTAATTGAAAAGAAAACTGTGAAACAGAGGGATTATAGGGCTGTTTGGCTAGCGGAACCCCTCTGTTTTGCAACATGATTTAAGTTTTTTGGAAAAACAGCTGTAAAAACAACTTGTTAGAAAAAATTAGATAAGTAGTTTGATTTGAGAATAATTATATTTTTTACTTACTGTATAAGCATTAAAAGATGTGGTATAAATGTCTTTTTCCTTCATTCCTAAAAGCTTACTTGTAGTAGATAATAAAAAGATGGCTAAATCTTCAATGGGCATTTTGATTTTACCTGACAAATAGTTTAATATGATTTCTCTTCTTGCACCAAAATCGGCTATGACAATTCGTGCATATTCCGATTGAGAAACTCTGAGATGATAGTCCTCAATAAAATCTTGATAAATGATGCTAATTCTATCAGATAATAATCTATAGAAGGATTTTTTTGTCATAATCTCTCCGAAAAATCTTTTGTTGTTAGGATCAGATAAAATAATCTTGTAAAATATAATTGATACAAAAAAATGCTTGTAGTAGGAATTTGCACTATCCTCTACTTTATCTTTAATAAATTCATAGATATTATCCAAGTAATCAACAAAAATATTGATTACAATGGCATCTTTTGTTTTAAAGTAATAGGTTAAATTTCCTAAGGAGATGCCAAGATCGGCAGCAATATCCTTCATTGTGGTGCCGTTATAACCTTTATGGTAAAACATTTCTTTAGCTGTATCATAAATCTTTTGTTTTGTAATTTCTCCTTTTGTTTTCTGCATCGTCATCAACCCTTTTATAAGATAGATTGATTATAACATAGGAATATAAATTAATCAAAAAAATAGTAAAATTTTATTTTTTACTATTTTTTTATTGACTTACAAGATATTTACAGTTAATATAATAGTAAATATATAAAATTTACTAAAACGACAATATTTTACAAATTTTACAAGCTAGTTATACATCTAGCAGTTTTAATAGGCAAAAGAAGCGCTGTAAATTGTGTATATTAAAATCTATCTTCAAAAGTAGGTACCTATAAATAATGGATCATTGTAGATTTAGCACAAACAGCTATAAACTTACTCTATCAGAGGTTTGTGGCTTTATTAGTATTCCTGTATATATAGCATTGCAAATTATAAATAAAGGTGGGATTTTAATGATTATCATTGGAGAAAAAGTTAATGGAACCATTCCTAGTGTAAAAAAGGCTATTGAAGCTAGGGATGAAGAATTCATCCGCAACCTTGCCATGAATCAGGTGGATGCGGGAGCAGACTATATTGATGTTTGTGCAAGTACAGCCCCTGAATTCGAGGTGGAAACCTTAAAATGGCTGATGGATATTGTTCAGGATGCAGTAGATAAACCCTTATGTATTGATAGTCCCAATGCAAAAACGATTGAAGCGGTATTTAAATATGCCAAGACTCCAGGATTAATTAACTCTGTATCTGAAGAAGGGAATAAGTGTGAAGTGATTTATCCTATGATTCAAGGTACAGCATGGGAAGTGATTGGTTTAACCTGTGATAATAAAGGTATACCTAGCGACGTAAAAACTAGAATAGATATTACAAAAATATTAGTAGAAAAGGCACAAAAATATGATATCACACCAGACAGAATACATATCGACCCTTTAGTTATGGCTTTGTCTACAGATAACGCATCTTTGATGAGCTTTGTAGAAACCACAAGAACTATAAAAGAAATGTATCCTACGATTAAAGTGACATCAGGGTTAAGTAATATTTCTTTTGGCATGCCTTTAAGAAAAGTTGTAAATCAAGGATTTTTAACAATTGCTGCCTTTGTAGGCATGGATTCAGCCATTATGGACCCATGCAATAGAGATATGCTGGCAACATTACTTGCAACAGAAGCATTACTACAAAAAGATAAACACTGTAGAAAGTATAATACTGCTTATAGAAAAAACAAAATAGGACCTATCAAGTAAAAAACATTCTATCATCAGCAGGAATATAAAAAATATGCTACAGATTTGTAAAATAAAAGTAAATAGCAATAAAAAAGAGAAAACGTTATCCGTAGAGTATTCAAAATATTTATTTTGTTAATATGCTTACAATACTTTAACTACATTTCAGTATATAAGTAGTTAAAATTAACCTATAATTTCAAGGGGGAGTTAGTAATGGAAATGGCATTGGATTTAAAAGTATTAACTGAAGCAGTGGGAGAACTTGATGAAGACAAAGTAGTAGAAATGTTAAATGAATTTGTAGCAAGTGAGCCAACAGAAGAAGAGGCACAAAAAGTTGTAAATGCATGTCAGCAGGGTATGGCAATTGTAGGAGATTTATTTGATAAAGGTGAGTATTTCGTAGGAGACTTAATCTTTGCTGGCGAATTGCTTTCAAGTGCTATTGAAGCATTAAAGTCAGTAATTGGTTCTGGAACAACAGAAAAGGTAGGCACCATCGTTCTTGGTACAGTAGAAGGCGATTTGCATGATATTGGTAAGAACATATTTAGAAGTATGTCGGAGGCTGCTGGCTTTGAAGTTTATGATATAGGTATAGATCAATCGGTAACTGCGTTTATAGAAAAGATCAAAGAGGTTAAGCCTCAAATTCTTGGTATGAGTGGTGTTCTAACCCTAGCAATTGATGCTATGAAAAATGTAGTTGATGGTTTAGAAAAAGAAGGATTGAAAAATGATTTAAAAATTATTATTGGCGGTAATCCTGTAACAAAAGAGGCTTGTGAACATGTTGGTGCAGATGCCTTTACTACCAATGCAGCGGAAGGTGTAAAAATTTGTCAAGGATGGATGTGTTAAAATGGAGAATACAGTAGTCTTATCTCAGGAGAGGACCCAGTTATTTAAAGACCTCTATAAAGGAAAAATACCTAAAAAGGTACCCATAGGAGTGAAATTCTATCCGGAATTTTGCATGCAGTATGCTAACATGGATTTAGTCGAGGTTCAATGGAATACAGAAAAACTTGAAGAAGCATTTGATAAAGTATGTAAAGATTTTGTTTCTGATGTAGCACCGATTTCTGCCAATAGATTTATTTCCTTCTATGAGTTATTGGGAGCTAAAACCTTCGTGATGGGTTCAGGTGGGTTTATACAACATCCAGAACTTCATGGATTGGAGCCTGATGAATATGATGAATTTATTAAGGCACCCTATGACTGTATTGTAGAAAGAGTGTTGCCGAGGCTATATACTAAGCTTGATGCAGATGCAAATACGAAGGCATTAACCTTAGCAAAAGGAATGAAGGCTTTTTATGATGAGTTTGGAAACTTTGGAGCAATAAAAGCAAAAATGATTCAGAAATATGGCTATGCAGTTTTACCACCAGCTTCTACAACTTTCTGTGAAGCTCCCTATGATTTTATTGCTGATATTATAAGAGGATTCAAGGGGATTTCTAATGATATCAGGAGACATCCACAAAAGGTTTTAGAAGCCTGCGAAGCAGTAACACCTTTGATGATAAAAAAAGGTACGCCACCTGTTCCTTCTATGGATGGAGAAACAGTCATACCATTGCATATGGCGCCTTATATGCGTGAAAAAGATTTTGAAAAATTCTATTGGCCTACATTTAAAAAAATGGTAGAAGCGCTTGCAGCCAAAGGCCAGGGGATCTATCTATTTGTTGAGCATGATTGGATGAGATATTTAGATTATTTATATGAATTACCTGAAAATACAAGAATGAGATTTGAATATGGTGATCCAAAGCTGGTAAAAGAAAAGTTAGGAAAAAAACATATCGTTAGTGGATTTTATCCTCTTTCTTTACTTAAGAGTGGAACAAAGGAAGAATGTATTGATAAAGCAAAAGAACTTTTAGACATCTTAGCACCTGGAGGAAAATATTATTTTGATTTAGATAAAGTTGCAATAACCGTAGACAGTATTAATGTTGAGAATTTAAAGGCTGTGTTAGAGTACATAGATGAAAAAGGAAAGTATTAAAGGAGAGATGAATATGGATTCAAAATATTATAAAACTTGGAAAGAGTATAAAGCAGCTTGCCCCGAGATCAATGAGGCGCTTGAAGCAGCTATGGCACCTAAAGTACAAAAATACGAAGATATGCTATTTAACTTTATTTTATCTTTAGTATTATAAAAAATAAGTTGCAAAAGATTCAAAGAAGAAATTGTTGTATAGGTGTAGGTCTTTAAACTTGAATTTTAATATCTAAGGTCTTCGGGAAATTATAACTTGATTTTTATCCTCCGGTGTATTGCTAAGACCCCCACCTGCGTTAACGCTTAGAGGTGGGGGTCTTATACCTTAAAGCAAAATTATGATAAATTTGCTTACAGTTCAGGGGGAGCAAAAACTCCCCCTGAATTAAGTCTCATTTTATTTAAAGTCAATTTCTACCCGAACCAACTTGCCTAGCACTTTAATCTCTTTTCTATCTTTTATAAGGGCTTTACCATCAAGTCCTTCAACGAACTGAATTTTGTTGTTACCTTCTGCCTTTTTTAGCTTCCTTAGACGCTTTTTATCATCATATTCTATTAGGTGAAAGGCACCATTGGTAAACTCTTGGTTTAAATAGATCAGACATCGATCTCCTTTTTTAATTCTATATTGTGTCAGGAGATCATCTGAAATTTCTATATAGATCAACTTGTCTGGATGAAAACCTTCTACTTTCTTATCGATAATGGGAAAACTCTTATAATCTTTGATGGCTGTCATCTGCATATCATAAATAGGAATTTTTTTTATGATATTAGATAATGCGTCTTCCCATTGGGCTAAAGGCTCTACTTCTGGTCTTTTTATAGAAGATGAAGGTATGAGTTTTTGCGATTTTTTTTCAGTTGTTTCTTTTTTATCGTCAAAAGATACTTCTAACACCATACTTTCTTCTAAATTAGAACCCAATACTTTAGAAATTTGACTGAGTAGTTTTTCGTTGATAATTTTGCGACCACTTTCAATATCTAAGATAAAGGACTCTGTCACTCCACATTTTTTCCCTAACTGTTTAGGGGTAATACCTTTTTTCACTCTCTCTTCTTTGATTCTGTCTCCCACGCGGCTCATGCGTTCACCCCATTTTCCTTGTTCATTTCTTTTATGCTATTATAACTGTTAATTCGTTACATAACTATATTTAACAATAGGCAGTAAAAAATGTCAATTTCTTTTTATCCCTTCACATCGATAGATTTTCATTCCCATAGCAGAAAATTTATCTTCATATTCTGTAGTAATACCATCATTTGTTTCACTATGATGCAGATCAAAAGTAATATTGTTTAAACGGAAATTTTCGTAAGAAAATTCATTTAAAGAGAACTCAAAAAGTTTTTCGTTATCTGTTTTAAAATGGACTTCTCCTTCTTCGATTAAAATGGATTGATACTTCTGTAAAAAGCGCCGATGGGTAAGTCTACGCTTTACCCATCGCTTTTTGGGCCAAGGATCACAAAAATTAATATAGATTCTACTTAACTCTTCTTCATCAAAGATATCATGAATTTTATTGATATCATACCAAAGAAATAAGATGTTTTTTAATTTTTTGGCTTCTGCCTTTTCTACAGCCTTTAATAAGACTTCTTCCTTAATTTCAATGCCTATGTAATAAATATGAGGATTCATCTCTGCCAAGGTGCTGATAAATTGGCCTCGCCCTGTTCCTAATTCCACATGAATTGGTTTTTGTTCATGAAAATAGTCCTGCCAATGGCTTTTATACTTTTCTGGTTCTCTGCATAGATAGTCCTCATAACTTAATAATTTTTCTTTTGCCCCAGGCTTTTTTCTTCTTCTCATTTTGAATAAACTCCTTAGCTATATTTGATATGGTTTATTATATCATGACTTGTGCTAATCTTATACCTATTTTCAATCTCTGCAAAAGGAAAGA
This sequence comes from Clostridium formicaceticum, assembly GCF_001854185.1. NCBI lineage: Bacteria > Bacillati > Bacillota > Clostridia > Peptostreptococcales > Natronincolaceae > Andreesenella > Andreesenella formicacetica. The sequence goes on along the minus strand of NZ_CP017603.1, from coordinate 4,340,439 downwards.
CAATCTATTTGTTATATGAATATGCGCCTATAAATTTTACTAGGTTAAGGATAAAACTGAGACCTTATGTACTAAAATTCAAGGTTATGGAAGCATATCCATGGGTAAAATTGCCTCAAATTTTAGGTTATGGTATAATATGGGATAAATCATATCAAACGCTGGATAGAGGGAAAAAAGAAAAAATAGGGGATGTATACTATTATATTCCTAGGTAGAAATAGGCAAAATATATTTTAGAAACCTATAGTGTTAGAAGTCGCAGGAGTGACAGCCCTTTGTACAATTCTTTTATGGAGGCTACAAAGCAATACATCTGTTCTCTTGCTTGTAATAAAGAGGAGGTAAAAATGAATAAAAATACGATTATCAACATGGTGGGTAAAACCCCTTTGGTAAGAGCAGAAAGTCTTGAAAAGGAGCTAGGTATTTCAAAGATTTACCTAAAACTTGAGGGAAATAATCCGTCAGGACAAAGGATTGACCGACTAGCATATCTATTAGTGAAAGATGCTATTTCTATCAACAAAAGGACCCTATGCGTGGGAACCTATGGTGCACTATCCAAGTCTCTAGCATTAATATCTCAATACTATGATATCAAATGTGTCTTTGTTTTTCCTATTAATAGTAAAGTAGCAAAAAACAAGATTTTTCATAAAGATAATATTGAAGTAATTGAATATGGTAAAACACAGTTTGATGCTATTAGCTATAGCAAAAAACTGTCTGAAGAAAATAAGTGGTATAATGCCAGTTTGGGAATGGAAAACAATATCCTCAATATGACATCATTATCTTTTATAGCGGATGAGTTACATCAACAGGTGAAGGGGGAAATAGATAGTGTGTTTTCTCTAATGAGTTATGGTTTTTCAGTTTCTGCCCTTAATTTAGGTTTTAGACAACTATGGATTAATGACAGTATAAAAAAACTTCCTAAGCTGTATAGCTGTACAATTAATGAAGGCAATGTAATTTATGAATCATTTAAAAAAAATAGCGAAAAAATTATTTCTTTACCTAATGAAAAAATCAAAGTTACCAAGTATAATAGACATTTGTTAAACTTTAATAGTTCTATTGCCCAAGATGCTCTTGATTCAATCTATGATGCCAATGGTAAGATTACTGGAATAAGCGAAGAAGAATTAGTAAAATATACAAACGAATTTAAAAGCATTGAGAATATTAAGTTTAGCACAGAAAATGGTTATGCCGTGGCAGGATTTATGAAGGAAGCAAAGAATGGCAACTTGTCAGAGGGAAATCACGTTATTCTATTAGATGATGGTCGTGTAGACTTAGATGTAAGAAGAGTTCAAAAAAATGATGTAGACATGTCTGTTGATGAAATCGTTAACCTCATGAATGAATGGTTAATGGAGTATACGGACCCTCTGTATGAAATCAAAGAAGCATTGCAATCGGCTTTTGACAGAGGGTTTGTACTGATGGCCTATTACAATAACCAATTAGCTGGAACCGCTGTGATTGTTCATACAGGATTTGAGAACTTTATACCTACCTATCATTTAGGTTATATTGCTACCAAGAGGACGATTAAAGGCAGAGGTATTGCTACGCAGCTTCTGAGTGAAGCAATAGAGGTATCTAATGGAAACATCTCTCTCCATGTTGAACAAAACAACAATAGAGCAATTAAACTGTATGAAAAAATGGGATTCAAAAAATCCTACCTTAGAATGATTCATGAATCTAGAAGCGGGATATAAAATGAGACTTATAGAAAAAAGCATCAAAAGGATGGCCATAGGGCTTTCTTTTGATGCTTTTATTTCATGAAATCACTAAAACCCCTTATTGAAAGACTTATATCTTAAAACTATCTACAACACTTTTTAACCGTTGGGAGCTTTCTTTTAACTTAGCTGCAACCCCTGTGACTTCATTAGTTTTTTGAGAAATGATAGATGCTCTTTCAGCTATATTCTCAGAGCCCGCTGCTGATTCGTTATTAGCAATGGATATTTCATTGATGATCCTTCCCATATTTTGTATAGAAGCATTTAGTTCTTGTGCAGTTCCACTAAAATCAGTAACTAAATCCTCGATAGATTCAGCATCTTTGGCGTAAAGCTCTCCTGTATCAACCATCGCTTTATAGTCATTTAGTACAGTTACTTCGATAAAATCCAATGCCTTTTCAGAGTTTTGCGTTAGGTCTTTTACCAAGGAGATGACAGTTTTCGTAACCTCTTGAATCTTATTAACCGTCTTCTTAGAGTCCTCTGCAAGCTTTCTAATTTCATCAGCAACCACCGCAAACCCTTTACCAGCTTCCCCTGCCCTAGCAGCTTCTATTGCAGCATTCAAGGCAAGGAGATTGGTTTGTGCTGTGATTTGCAAGATAGATTCTGCCAATAAGTTAATAGTGTCAACTGCCTTTGATTGTTCTATAGCTGACCGTAAACCTGTATCTACACTTCTGCGTAGATCGTCTGCTTTCTTTTGAGATGTAACAGCATTTTCTTTCAAATTTTCTGCTCTTTTACTTATTTCACTTGAAGTTACAGCCCCTTCTTGTGCCTTTTGGGCAATCGATTCCACTGCTTTTTCAAGTTCATTTGAAGAAGCATTCATTTCTTCTGCTGAAGCTGCAGTTTCCTCCATACCGGCTGACATTTCTTCTGTTGTTGCTGATACATCTTCTACCTGCGAATTTAACTCTAATAATTGATGGTTGGTTTCAACAACGAAATCTTCTAAATTTCTAGACTCCTGAAGAATTGTTTTAATCATATCTTTAATAGACTTTTGCATCATATCCATGGAGGTCATCAAGGTCCCGGTTTCATCCTTAAGTGTCATGTATCTCTCTGGAATACTTTGGGAAAAATCTCCAGTAGCTATGATTTTTATATGTTCTACAGCCTTCCGAATAGGCTTGGTAATTCTAGATGTAAGCAGCATGGTTATAAATGTAGCTATAATAATGCTGATGACTACCACAATGCTTAAGCCCTTTTTAAGAGCATTGATTTGTGAAAGATATTGAGATGTAGGCATAAGGCTTATAATATACATATCTAAATAATCACTTTTCTCATAGGCGGCTATATTTCTAACGCCATTCATTGTAAAGAAACTATAGCCAGAAGGATTAGCCATTAATTCCTCATAAAAATCTTTTATGTCTCCCTCTTCTTTGCTAAAATCAAAGCTGAGAACCTGTGATTGATCTTCGGATGAAATAACAAGTCCCGATGAATTAATCAAAAGTGTTTGCACGTTATGCTTAGAATTTCCTTTAAGAATGCCTTCTGTCATTGTTTCCAAATCGAAGGCTTTTTCTATAGTTCCAAGGAGCTGTTGAGAATCCTTAGTAAAAATAGGAGCAGCTGCTAGGATAACAGGCCTCTGTGTCACAGGTGAAAGATTATGGCCTCCTACACCAGCCTTTGGGTTTCGTAGAAAACCATGGCGCCATCCAGTAGTATCTAATTCTCTGCCTATAGATTCTCCACCTAGTGCATCCATCAGCACTATAACTTTTGCATCATCATACCAAGTATAGAAGACATTTTCATATAGACCATTTGAATTTTTTCGGCTTGCTTCAATAATGTTAGAAATTCTTTCTGCTTTTATGGAATCTAGCTGATTTGTTTCTGCAAACTCTTGATATGTATCTACAGTAAAGGGTTGATTTGCCATAGATTCAATCAATTTTACCTCACCCTGCAAAGCAATTTCTATTTGATTTTTCTTTTCAGCGGTTAAAGAGGATAAGGTACTAACAATCGCATCTTCTAACGAACGGGTAGAAGATGTGCTGGCATAGATAAAGCTAATTAACATAGGTACAATAATACAGAGAATTGATGTAAAGAAAATCTTACTAAACAAGCTATTGGTTTTCACGATTAATTTTTTTACCATATAACAATACCTCCATTCATAGGAATTTAAAGTGAAATTTGAAGCCTTGTTTGCTGCTTGAATTTACATTAATGGAAAAGATTTACTTGTGTTTACAAGTATATCACCTCTGTCGACTTGTTTCAATTAGATATTGCAAAATTTGTCGTAATTTTAAAAAAATTAAATAAGTAAATAGGTCATAAGAAGGATGTTTCATAAAGTTCAATGGATTGTATTAGGAGTAATAGGCATTTTTCTTGCTTCTCAGGCTATAGACTTTTTAAAATTTCCTTTTGATAAAAAAGGTTTTCTAAAAAATATGTCGAATATAATTATTGAATTGTAAATATGCAACTTTTATGATAAAGACATTGAAAACAGGTTGTAAATCCATAGAGGATCAACAAATTGGTATAAGTACATTGGTGATTATGTGAATGTCCTTGGGGTAAATAATAAAATAGAGCTACAATAGCCATAAAATAGAAGCGTATAATAAAAATTATTAAAATAAATTATCCACAGAAAAGGAGGTTTTAAATTGAAACAAGAGATACTTTTAGAGAGCGGTATTAATGAATTGGAAATCGTTATATTTAAAGTAGGAGATAGTTTGTTAGGAATTAATGTGGCGAAGGTAGAGTGCATCATTACAGCTCAGCCGGTTACAAAAATTCCAAATGCTCATAAAAATGTTAAGGGAATTATTAATTATAGGGGCAGAGTCATACCGGTAATGGACTTAATTAAGTCGTTAAAGAAGAATTGTGAAAAACCTTTAAATGAAAGACTTTTCATCTTGATACATATCAACAATAGTGACTTTGCTGTTGAGGTCAGTTCAGTGGTAGGGATTAAAAGACTTTCTTGGGAAGACATTGAAATCCCTTCATCGATTATTGTAAATGAAAATGAGACACCTATAACAGGAATTGTTAAAACTGAAGAAAATGACTTGGTGTTAATACTAGATTTTGAAAAAATTCTAGCAGATATAGATCCATCATTGGCATTGAAGGAATCAAAGATTATAGAGGGACTAGAAGGGAAGAAACTTGTAGTAGCCGAGGATTCAAGTTTTTTAATAAAAGTTGTAAACGAGTCTTTTACTAAAGCTGGAGCAATCGTAGAAAAGTTTAGTAATGGTAAAGAAGCGCTATCTTATTTAGAAAAAGTTTCTAAGGATGAAATATATTGTGTTATTACTGATATTGAGATGCCGATTATGGATGGTTTAACTTTAACCAAAAACATAAAAAGCAATGAAAAATTAAAGGATATACCAGTAGTTTTGTTTTCTTCCATTATCAGCAATGATTTGAAACATAAAGGTTTAAGTGTCGGGGCGGATGCACAAATTACCAAACCAGAAATCGATCAATTGGTAGATATGGTAAGAAATATTCGTAAAAAGACGGTTTAATCTACTATCTAATAAGTATAATAAAAATATGTAAGATTGGTATAAAATATTGAATGCGTTGGTTAAATTACCCTTAGCCAATGCATTTTATTTATACAAGGAGGAAAAAAGATGATAAGAGAAGCAACAGAAGATGACTTACAAAATATTTTAGAGATATATAATGATGCGATTATAAATACTACAGCAGTTTATCAGTACAAGGCCCATTCCCTAGAGGACAGAAAAATCTGGTATAATAAAAAAAAGGAAGAGGGATATCCTGTCTTAGTGTTTGAAGGAGACGAAAAAGTTCTTGGTTTTGCCACCTTCGGCCCCTTTAGAGCATGGCCAGCCTATAAGTATACCATTGAGCACTCTGTATATGTCGATAGAAATGCCAGGAACAAGGGTGTGGGAACTGCGCTGATGAAGGCAATCATTAAAATCGCTAATGAAAGAGAATTTGCTACGCTGGTAGCAGGAATTGATGAAGCCAATGAAGAAAGCATAAAAATTCATGAAAAGCTGGGCTTTAGATTTTCTGGAAAAATAGAGAAGGCAGGATATAAGTTTGGCAAGTGGCTTAACCTTGTTTTTTATCAACTGGACCTCATAGGACCTAAAGTACCGATAGAGGAATAACGAAAAAAAGGATGCTGATAAATAATGATGCAGATGATAAAAGATTTTCAGTGGAAAATAGACAGAGCAAAGATTTTTGACAGGATAAACTGTCAACCTGATGATACCCTCTATCAGCAGTATGAGGCTTTGTTAAGAGAGTTAAAGGTGCTGGCAGATCCTATAGGTGTTTATAAATATCAAAAAAGGTGTTTTGAGGGTCCATACCAGTTGGTAAACAACTGCAGTCATATTGTTTATTGCTTTGTTTCCATAGATAACAAAGTAAGCGACCGTATACAGTACTATTTTGAAATAGGAAACTACTTTAAGGGCATATTATTAGATAGTATGGCAGATCAGATGTTGTTTTCTATAAGTGATGAAGTAGCAAACAGTGTATTTATTGAAGCAGAGAAAAGATTTCTTGGCTTAACGGGCAAAATAGAGCCGGGTCAAAAAGAGATCCCGCTGGAACTACAAGAAGAAATCCTTGCGAAGTTGAATGAGGGGGAGAGAAGACCTATTGCCGCTAGGGTTACAGAAGGTTTTATGCTAGATCCTTTAAAATCCATGACATTTATGTATGGGGCTGATAAAAGTCTTCCCTTGGTTCCAAAGGTTCATGATTGTAAAGAATGTAGTAGCATGAATTGCCAGTTTCGCCAAAAACTATAGGGAAAGCTTAATCCTTAGCATATTAAAATGTATAGGTGCATATCCATATAAAAAAATAACGGCGTCATAGAGATGGTTCGAGGGTTTTCTAGATGGGAAATGTAGCAAAGAAAATGAAGTGTTAGGATAAACAAGGATAGGAGGACATAGATGTTAACTTTTAAAGATTATCAATACAAGAGACCTAATATGGAAAGGTTTCAGAAGGAATTTGAAACCCTATTAAGTCAGTTTAGTAATGCAAGTTCTTTTCCGATTCAAGATTATGTTATGAGAAAAATCAACACACTAAGAAGTGAATTTGAGACCATGGAGGCTTTAGTACATATAAGACATACCATCGACACCACGGATGAATACTATGAGAAGGAAAATGACTTTATTGATGAGATAAGACCTGTCTATGAGGGTTTAATTCATAAGTACCATCAGGCATTGACACATTCTAAGCATAGAAAACAGCTTGAAGAACGATGGGGAGAGCAGCTTTTTAGGATAGCTGAAATCCAACTTAAAACCTTTTCAGACGAGGTGATTCAAGACCTTCAACGAGAAAATAAACTTGCAAGTCAATATACAAAACTAAGGGCTTCAGCAAAAATCATGTTTGAAGGAGAAGAAAGAAATCTGTCTCAAATGATACCCTTTATGGAATCAAAGGATAGAAGTGTAAGGAAGGCAGCCCAAGAGGCATTCAGCAGCTTTTTTGTGGAAAAAGAGGAAGAATTTGATGCAATCTATGATGGACTTGTAAAGGTTCGTACCAGCATTGCAAAAAAACTAGGTTATGAAAATTTTGTAGCTTTAGCTTATGCAAGGCTTACGAGAACCGATTATCATGCAGAAATGGTGGCTAATTATAGAAAGCAAGTTTTAGCAGATGTTGTTCCATTAGCTACAAAGCTAAGAGAAAGACAAGTAAAAAGACTTCAGCTGGACAGCTTGAAATATTATGATGAGTCTTTGGAATTTTTAACAGGAAATGCCTTTCCGAAAGGTTCTCCTGACTGGATTATTGATCAGGGAAAGAAAATGTATGAAGCGTTATCACCAGAAACCGATGAATTTTTTAACTATATGTTACAAAAAGAGCTGTTAGATTTAGTAACGAAAAAAGGCAAAGCGGGAGGAGGATACTGTACCTATTTGAGCAAGTATAAGTCACCCTTTATATTCTCCAATTTTAATGGAACATCGGGGGATGTAGATGTACTGACACATGAGGCCGGTCATGCTTTTCAAGTATATTGCAGCAGAAACTACGAAGTACCCGAGTATATATGGCCTACCTTGGAGGCTTGTGAAATTCATTCTATGAGTATGGAGTTTTTCGCATGGCCATGGATGGATTTATTCTTTCAAGAAGATGTAACAAAATATAAATTTGCTCATTTAAGTGGTGCATTATTATTTATTCCCTACGGTGTTTTGGTAGATGAATTTCAACATTGGGTATATGAAAACCCAGAAGCAAGCCCTGCTGAAAGAAAAAGGATGTGGCGGGAACTTGAAAAAAAATACTTACCCCATCGAGACTATGAAGCCAACAGCTTCTTAGATAGAGGTGGTTTTTGGTTTAGACAGGGGCACATCTTTGGCAATCCTTTCTACTATATAGATTATACCTTAGCTCAAGTTTGCGCCTTCCAATTTTGGACCATGGCTAAGGAAAACAAAGAAAAAGCATGGCAGTATTACCTAACTCTTTGTAAAGCAGGAGGTAGTAAATCCTTTTTAGAGCTTGTGGCGTTAGCAGGTTTAAGAAATCCTTTTGAAGACGGCTGTATCAGGTCTATCATTCCTCCTATTGAGGCATGGTTAAATGCTGTAGATGATATAAAGCTATAAAAGTTGAAGATATAGATTAACTTGATATTTATTGATTTTTCAAGGATTTTACCTTAATGTTATATTTAAACCTTAACATGAACTTTACTAAAAGAGCTGTCCAAAGTAAAATGAGAACAGCTCTTTTAGATATGGGCTAGATTGTGCAACAATTTATTTAGAATAGCAATTATGGTAGAATGAACTGAACTGCTGTTACCAATAATAATGAAGACAATTAAAAACAAGAGAGGAAATGAATATGAGAAAAAACTTTTTTAACCTTGGCATTGATACGGAACTAGAGAATCTATTAAATAAAAATGGTATTGTTGAGCCCACCCCCATACAGGCACAGACGATTCCACCACTATTGACGGGCAAAGACGTGATTGCTCAAGCACAGACAGGTACGGGAAAAACCTTTGCTTTTATGCTGCCGATTATGCAAAATATTGATGTAAAAAAACCTTTTATACAAGCCTTAATCATGACCCCTACCAGAGAACTGGCACTTCAGATTACGAACGAAGCTAAAAAACTTATCTCTGCAAAGGGTATCAATGTGTTAGCAGCATACGGCGGACAAGATGTAGACAAACAGATTCGGAAATTAAAACAGGATGTACATATGGTGATTGGTACGCCAGGAAGGCTTTTAGACCACCTAAGAAGAAGAACCATTGATTTTCGTCAATTAAAGATGTTGGTGCTGGATGAAGCGGATCAAATGCTTCATATGGGGTTTTTACAGGAAGTAGAGGAAATCATACATCAGACCTCAAAAAACCGTCAAACGATGTTGTTCTCCGCTACAATGCCTAAAGAAATACATCACTTAGCTTCACAATACATGAATAAACCCATTCATATACGAGTAAAAAGCGATAAAATAACCTTAGATGAAATCAAGCAGCTTGTTATTGAAACCACCGATAGACGCAAGCAGGCGGCACTTTTTGAAACCCTGGGCAAGTATAATCCATTTTTAGCCATTATCTTTTGCCGTACAAAGCGTCGTGCCAGTGCTTTGAATGAAGCTTTAATAGAAGGGGGTTATGCCTCAGATGAATTACATGGGGACTTGAGTCAGGCAAAGCGTGAGAAGGTAATGAAGGCCTTTAGAAAAGCAGAAATACAGCTTCTTGTAGCGACAGATGTGGCTGCTAGAGGATTAGATATAGAAGGAGTAACCCATATATTTAATTATGATATAGCACAGGATGCAGAAGCTTACATTCATCGTATAGGCCGTACAGGGAGAGCTGGTCAGACTGGTGTTGCCATTACCTTCGTAACACCAAGGGATCAACATAACTTAGCCTTAATAGAAAAAGGGATCAACATGAAGATAGAACGACAGAAATCAGATGAGGAGAAACGAGAAAAAAGTATAAAATCAACACAGGATGCGAGGGAATTCAGAGAAGAAAAAAATAAGAAAAATAATAAATTTAAAGACAGAAGTCCTTCTAAGGATAAGAAGTTTGGAAAAGGAAAGCGTACCGACAATAAAAAAGCCTTCAACAGCAATAAAGAAAAATCTGCACAAGACAAAAAGACTACGGGTAGAGGTTCCAGATCCACCAGCAAAAATACTAGGAAAGCCCCAAGATAGCAGAAGGATAGGAAAGTATTTGCTCTTTTCTCTTGAATGTGTTATAAAGAAAATAGAATAACAAATGGTGATAGAGAAAGGGAATAACATGAATCTTTTAAGTGCAGAAAACATCTCAAAAAGCTATAGCGAAAAACAATTATTGAACAGGATTAGTTTCGGTATTAACGAAGGAGATAAAATAGGTGTAATAGGTATTAATGGTACAGGCAAAACCACTTTATTAAAAATTATTGCAGGGTTGGAAACACCAGATGAAGGGAGAGTTATCAAAGGAAATGCTGTCAGGATAGAATATCTTCCTCAAAATCCTTACTTTGATGCGAAAGCTTCTGTATTGCAGCAGGTGTTTAGAGGTAACTCCCCGGTGATGAGACTAATAAGAGACTATCAAGAAGCTATTTATGATCCCAATACACCTAATGAAAAAATAATAAAGCTTACACATGATATGGATGCACTAGAGGCATGGAACATAGAAAGTGAAGCAAAGATGATATTAACTAAATTAGGAATTGGTGATTATAATGCAAGGGTAGGGACATTGTCTGGAGGACAAAGAAAAAGGATTGCCCTAGCAGCTGCCTTGATTCAACCATCGGAACTGCTAATTTTAGATGAACCTACCAATCATCTGGACAATGACACCATTGAGTGGTTAGAACAGTATCTTAATAAAAGAAAGGGTGCTCTTTTGATGATCACCCATGATAGATACTTTTTAGATAGCGTAGTAAATGAAATGCTGGAATTAGATAGAGGAAATATCTATCTCTATCAAGGGAATTATAGCAGTTTTTTAGAAAAGAAACTGGAACGAGAACAAATCGAAGCAGCCAATGAGAAAAAAAGACAAAACCTGTTGAGGAAAGAGCTTGCTTGGATAAAAAGAGGTGCAAAAGCAAGAACCACCAAACAAAAAGCTCGAATTGATCGTTTTGAAAAGCTCAGTGAAGAAAATAAATATGTTCCTGATGAAAGTGTAGAAATCTCTGTGGCCTCCACCCGCTTGGGAAAAAAAGTCATTGAGATGAAACATATAAATAAGTCCTTTGATGGCAAAAAAGTGATAGATGATTTTAGCTATACTTTGCTTAGAAATGATAGGATCGGGATTATAGGAGCAAATGGTAGAGGGAAATCAACCCTTCTGAATATCATGAGCAGTAGACTGCAACCGGATGTTGGAGAGATAGAGATAGGAGAAACTGTAAAAATCGGTGTGTATGCCCAAGAAAATCAACATATGCAGGAAGATTTAAGGGTGATAGAGTATATTAAAGAAGCGGCAGAATATGTAACTACAGCAGAGGGAGATAAAATAACAGCATCACAGATGTTGGAAAGGTTCTTGTTTCCTTCTCATTTGCAGTGGACACCTATTGGAAAACTATCGGGCGGAGAAAAAAGAAGATTGTATCTACTTAGCGTCTTAATGGCATCACCTAATGTCCTTTTTCTAGATGAGCCTACCAATGACCTTGATATAGAAACTTTAACAATTTTAGAGGATTATCTTGAAGATTTCAAAGGAGCAGTGATTGCGGTTTCCCATGATCGATACTTCTTAGATCGGATGGCAGAAAAGATATTTGCTTTTGAAGATAAGGGGAAGATCATTGAATATACAGGAAATTATTCAGACTTTAAAATAAATTATGCTATAAATAAAATTGAAGAACCAAGTCATATCTCAATAAAGAAGTCTAAAGAAGCTGATGGTAAAACCTCTAATTTATCGAAGGAAAAACCCCTGAAGTTTTCCTTCAAAGAACAGAGAGAATATGAAGAAATAGATGATATTATTGCTGGTCTTGAGGAAAAAATCCAAGAAAAGCAAGAAAAAATTCACGAAGCATCCTCAGATTATGCACGCTTACAACAACTATTAAATGAAAAGGAAATGCTAGAGCAACAGTTGGAGGAAAAGATGGAACGATGGATGTATCTGAACGATTTAGCAGATGCAATTGCAAAGGAAAAACAAAATAAATAATAGTTAACAAGTTAAAAACCATACTAGAAAAATTAGTATGGTTTTTAACTTGTTAACTTGAGTTGTTAAAATTATTTTTCAGTGACAAAGTCCTTTTTTTCATTTATAATGATAGAAAGAGAATTTGATAAAAATTATCAATTACAATTAGTTCTTACCAATAAATGATACAACCCTTAACTATATAATCATTAAGACTTTCGTAGACATATGACATTTTTGAGTAAGGAGGATAAAAATGGGAGACAAAAAAAAGCTATGTAAACTTAAAAAGAAAGAGTTAAAGGAGAATTTAAAGGAGTATAAAAAAATAGTAAAAGATGCTACCCATGTATGTAGTAAATGTGGTCGAACCTGTAATGATAAGAAACGTCTTTGTAGTTCAGAAGCGCTGTAACTATAGAAAATCTCATACATAGCAAAAATAGTGACGAATGCTAAAAGCATTCGTCACTATTTTTTATCATAATATTGTTTTCATCTGTTGAAGCGGTATATTGCACACTACCTACAGGTTTTTAGTCTCTAAATATTCATCATAGGTCATTGTTTTATCAATTACACCTGAATCTGTAATTTCAATAATTCTATTAGCTATGGTTTGGATAAATTCATGGTCATGGGATGTAAAGAGAATATTACTCTTATAATCCTTGAGACCATTATTTAGAGCGGTAATAGATTCAAGATCTAAATGGTTTGTAGGCTGATCTAAGACTAAGACATTGGCGTTACTTAACATCATCTTAGAAAGCATACAGCGCACCTTTTCTCCTCCAGAAAGTACATTGGCTTGTTTTAAAGCCTCTTCTCCTGAAAAAAGCATTCTACCTAAGAAACCGCGAAGATAGCTTTCAGATTTCTCCTCAGAGAATTGACGTAACCAATCTACTAAGTTAAGGTCAACATCGTTAAAAAACTGGGAGTTGTCCTTAGGAAAATAAGCATTGGTGATGGTAACACCCCACTTATATTCTCCACTATCTGCCTCCATTTCCCCCATCAATATTTTGAATAGGGTGGTATTAACAATTTCACTTTCTCCTACAAATGCGATTTTGTCCCCTTTGGCAACTCTAAAACTGACGTTGTTCAGTACTTTCTTTCCATCAATGGTTTTTGTTAGATTTTCTACAGTCAGAATTTCATTACCTACTTCCCTTGAAGGTGTAAAACCTACATAAGGATATCTTCTAGTAGAGGGTTGGATATCATCAAGAGATATTTTGTCTAATAATTTTTTACGAGAAGTAGCTTGCTTTGACTTAGAAGCATTGGCGCTGAAACGTGCAATAAATTCCTGAAGTTCTTTAATCTTCTCTTCCTTCTTTTTATTTTGATCCTTCATCATTTGAAGGGCTAGTTGGCTGGATTCATACCAAAAGTCATAATTACCCATGTATAACTTAATTTGACCAAAGTCTACATCGGTAATATGTGTGCATACATAGTTTAAGAAGTGTCTATCATGGGACACAACAATTACTGTTCCTTCAAATTGAATTAAAAATTCCTGCAACCAGTTAATGGACTTAATATCCAGGTGGTTGGTAGGCTCATCTAAAATTAGAATTCCAGGCTTTCCAAACAAAGCTTGTGCCAAGAGCACTTTTACTTTTTCGGCACCTGAAAGTTCACTCATTTTTTTATCATGAAGGTCTGTTTTGATACCAAGACCTTGAAGAAGAGAAGAAGCTTCTGATTCAGCTTCCCATCCATTCAATTCTGCAAATTCCCCCTCTAACTCAGAAGCTTTTATACCATCTTCGTCAGTAAAGTCTACCTTTGCATAGATAGCATCCTTTTCCCTCATAATTTCATAAAGTCTTGCATTACCCATGATAACCGTTTCTAGTACTTGGTTGGCATCATACTGATAATGATCCTGTTTTAAAACCGACATACGTATACCAAAGGGAATACTGATCTCTCCAGTGTTGGGTTCAACTTCTCCTGATAAAATCTTTAAGAAAGTACTTTTTCCTGCGCCATTGGCACCTATAACACCATAGCAATTACCAGGGGTGAATTTTATATTTACATCTTCAAAAAGTTTTTGATCTCCATAGCGTAAACTGACATTTGTTACAGTAATCACGTTATTACCTTCCTCTTCTTAAAATTTGACAATCTGTGCGTATTATATCATATATTGATGAAAATTACATCTAAAAATAGCAAAGATTTAGGAAAAGTAATAGATTCCTTAAGAATACTTCATAGGATTTGTGTTTTGTGTTAATATTAGATAGATAAAGCAGGATTTGTTATAATATAGCGTATACTGCTTAGGCAAAATTTTAAAGGTAAATTTTATCCTTTGGTGTATTACTAAGACCTACGCTTCTAGATGAACAAACTAAGTGACTAACACTAAATCAAAGATTTGGATTATCTACTTATGTAAATGGGAGATTAAGTACTACATCCTCGAAGTAAATTCGACTTGTGCAATTCTTAACACTACATTCAGTTATTGCACAACTTAAGCCAGCATATTATCATAAAACGTAGTTATTTTGAAGGGATTGTTGTTATGAAAAAAATAGCAGTACTCGCTGAAAAACCTTCCGTAGGAAGGGATTTAGCTAGAGTTTTAAATTGTCACAAAAAAGGAAATGGTTTTATAGAAGGAGAAAAATATATTGTTACTTGGGCCTTAGGGCATTTGGTGACATTAGCAGATCCAGAAGTCTATGACCAAAAGTATAAGTCATGGAAAATCGAAGATTTACCTATGCTACCCCCACATTTAAAGCTTATTATCATCAAGCAAAGTGCTAAACAATTCCATATTGTAAAACAGCAGCTTAGCAGAAAGGATGTTGATGAAATTGTTATAGCCACTGATGCAGGCAGAGAGGGGGAGCTTGTAGCTAGGTGGATTATCGAAAAAGCCCATGTAAAAAAGCCGGTAAAACGTCTTTGGATCTCTTCTGTTACTGATAAGGCGATTAAAGAGGGTTTTAGCAAATTAAAAAGTGGAAAAGATTATGAAAATCTCTATACTTCAGCGGTTGCAAGGGCTGAGGCGGATTGGTTGGTAGGTATCAATGCTACACGAGCTTTAACCTGTAGATATAATGCACAGCTTTCCTGCGGCAGGGTTCAAACACCAACCCTGGCTATGATTGCAAAGCGAGAAGAAGAAATTCAAAACTTTAAGTCTAAGAGTTTTTATGGTATCACAGCTGTGGCAGATAAGCTAAAGTTAACATGGCAGGATGCTCAGACAAAGGATATGAGAAGCTTTGACAAAAATAAGTGTGATAAAATTCTTATGGCAGTGGAGAAAAAAGATGCAAAAGTTGTAGAAGTAAATAAAACCTACAAAAAAAGCTTCTCTCCACAATTATATGATTTGACAGAATTACAGAGGGATGCCAATAAAATTTTTGGCTATTCAGCAAAAGAAACTCTTTCTATCATGCAAAAACTGTATGAAGGTCATAAGCTATTGACCTACCCCAGGACAGATTCTAGGTATATTTCTTCGGATATTGTAGATACACTGAAGGATCGGGTAAAGGCATGTGGTGTTGGGCCCTATACATTCATAGCTGCAAAGATACTGAAAACTTCAATAAAAGGGAATAAATCTTTTGTAGATAATAACAAGGTTTCAGATCATCATGCCATCATACCAACAGAGGAGCCAGCTTATTTGGGTATGTTGAGTGACAAGGAAAGAAAAATTTATGATCTAGTTGTTAAGCGTTTTTTTGCAGTATTATATCCTCTCTTTGAGTATGAGCAAACAACGATAAAAGCTAAAATAGGAGAAGAAAACTTTATTGCTAAAGGGAAGATTGTTATTGCAGAGGGATGGAAAGCAGTTTATCAAAATAAATTTGAAGATGAAGATACACAGGAGGATATTTCAGATCAATTATTGCCTAGCTTGAAGCAGGGAGATACTTTGAAGATAGCCAATGTTTTTCAAACGAAAGGGGAAACTAAGCCTCCTGCCCCCTTTAATGAAGGAAGTCTTCTTTCCGCCATGGAAAATCCAGCAAAATACATGATAAATGAAAGCAAAGATTTAATTAAAACGATAGGAGAAACCGGTGGTATTGGGACAGTAGCCACAAGGGCAGATATTATTGAAAAGCTGTTTAATACCTTCTTAATCGAAAAGCGAGGAAAAGATATCTTCATCACCTCCAAAGGAAAGCAATTGCTGCAACTGGTTCCCGAAGATTTAAAATCTCCTGCTTTAACTGCTGAATGGGAACAAAAGCTAGCAGCTATTTCTAAAGGCAGCCTTAAAAAGGAGAGCTTTATTGGTGAAATGAGAGATTATACAAAAACAGTTGTAAGGGAAATAAAAAATAGTGAAGATGTATTTAAGCACGATAATCTTACAAGAACCAAGTGTCCAGAGTGTGGAAAATACATGCTGGAGGTCAATGGGAAAAAAGGCAAAATGCTGATATGCCAAGATCGGGAGTGTGGTCACAGAAAGGCTGTTGCGAAAATTACCAATGCTAGATGCCCAAATTGTCGTAAAAAACTTGAATTAAGAGGTGAGGGTGAGGGTCAGATATTTGTTTGCAGCTGTGGCCACAGAGAAAAACTTTCTGCCTTCAATGAAAGAAAGAAAAGTGCAGGTGACAAGGTTTCTAAGAAAGAAGTGTCTAGATATTTAAAAGAGCAAAAAAAGCAAGCTGAGGAACCAATCAATACCGCTTTAGCGGATGCTCTTTCTAAGCTTAAGTTTTAAAAGAGGTGATAAAATGAGTGATATTGCAGGCAAAGGCTGTGAGCAGCTGATTCCCTTCAGTGATAGAAAATCTCTTCAAGAAATAGAGCGGAGTATTATTACAACATATAGAAAAGACATATGGAGCAAATTTATTAAAGCCATCAAAGAATTTCAGTTGATAGAAGATGGGGATAAAATTGCTGTAGCAATTTCTGGTGGTAAGGATAGTCTTTTGATGGCAAAGTTATTTCAAGAACTAAAACGTCATGGCAGGGATAATTTTCAGTTGGAGTTTGTTGCGATGGACCCTGGATACCATGATAGCATCAAACAGCTACTAGTGGATAACTGTCAGCATCTAGATATTCCCGTTCATATCTTTGATTCAGGGATTTTTAGAATTGTAGATAATGTAGCAAAGGATTATCCCTGTTATATGTGTGCAAAAATGAGACGGGGGGCATTGTATAGGAAGGCACAAGAGCTAGGTTGCAACAAGCTGGCCCTTGGGCATCATTTTAATGATGTGATTGAAACTACAATGTTAAATCTACTATATACAGGGAACTTTAGTACTATGCTGCCAAAATTAAAATCTTCGAATTTTGAAGGATTAGAGCTGATTCGACCTTTATACCATATAGAAGAGGAGGCTATTATTGATTTTACAGATCATAGCGGTATTTGGCCCCTAAACTGTGCCTGTATGGTAGCGGCAAAAAAAATAGGGACAAAACGTTATGAGGTGAAGGCCCTAATTAAAGAACTAAAAACTAAATTTGAAAGCGTAGATAAGTCTATATTTAGAGCAGCACAAAATGTCAATATGGAAGCAATCCTAGGCTGGCAGAAAGATGGAAAAAATTACTCCTACTTGGAGGAGTATGATTAGAATAAGAGGTATTTATCTTACTATATAATAGTATATTTCGTCTAAAAGTTAATCTTATAATAAACCCCTACAAATACATTTCTAGGGGTTTATCTTGATTTCCCGATGTTTCAGCTTGTTGGAAGGAATTCACTGCGGACTTGCAGCGGGAAACTGCTGAAGTCTTTCTTCTATTAACCATATTGTGTTTGATACCCGCAGATCTTCTACTGGAAGGTTTTCATACCAGAGATCCTTTTTTTCGTTGTTAAAATATAGTGCCTTTATGATTATTTCTGGTCGATATTCAAAATGAAGAATATCAAATTGGCCCCATTTTCCTCCCCATATAAAAAAGTTCTTTTCCATTACTTCTACGATAGCTTCAGGGTAAGTCTTTAGACGTTTTTCTCCTGCTGCTCTTGTTGTCCACTGCCAGTAGTCATTTTTGTTGCTGGCTAAATCGATAGATATACCAAAGGCATGGGGACTTAATCGGTTGGTTTTGGCTATGTGCCTAAAATTATAAGTTCCTCCTATAGGATACATATATCCCCAAAGGGCAGGGTGATCTTGGGCTAAGTGATTTAATTCTGTTATAGCACTTTTAAGAAAGTTTGCTGCCGAGTTATTGTGATTAAAACGGTGATGTCCGCCGTTGATTGTTATCCCTGTAAGATTTTTTTCTATTTCTGACTGATGACTTCCATATACCTCCTTTAGCAGGGGATAAACTCTTAATCTGCCAGGATTATAATTCTGTGGCATAAGTCTATCGATGGGACCAAGAAAATATACTTCTTCCATCATATCCTGTAAATCTGGGTTTTCCAGTTTTTCCGACTGACTTTTTTCTTTTTTATCATCATATAATAGTTTTTGGCCTGACTTTAATACTAGATAGACTTGATCGTTGTTTACTATTTCTATATCTATAATATATTTTGGATAGGCCATCATTAGTGAAAAAAGGTCTTTTCTTAATGTTTGAGCATATTCTTTGCTAGAATAAATAGATCCTATTTCTGTTGTTTTCTTAAAATCACTTATTGCTTTTAAAGAAAAAGTTCCTATTAAGATCAGTAAGAATAGAACTATGTATTTTTTCATTGCCCACCTTCCTTTTAAGATTTTATTAATTCTTTCATTACAGCAATCATCTCCTTATAATAATACTATTCATTTTTCAGGAATTTTTTCGCATAAAAAGAGATATCTCCGCAATAAATATATTTTTAGCTGTATTCTTCGTCATTTGTTCATTGTTTGTCAATGGAATGACTAAATTTTTTCTTGAGTAATGCCATAGCAATAACGAATTGCTTCAGCAAAAAACAGTAAGTTTTTTATGGAAAATTACACATAAAAAATAAATTATTTGGAAACTTATTGACATTGATACATGAAATGTAGTATTATTTATTATAATCATATAGGAATACTCGGAAATAAAAAACTATGGGAGGTCTTTTATTATGGCAAGGATAGCAAAAAACTTAACTGATTTAATAGGAAATACCCCTTTATTGGAGTTGACAGCTTATAATGAGACAAAAAATTTAGAAGGCAAATTAATAGCTAAGCTAGAATACTTTAATCCAGGAGGAAGTGTAAAGGATAGAGTTGGTTATGCTATGATTAAGGATGCTGAAGATAAAGGATTACTTAATAAAGATTCTATTATTATCGAACCTACCAGCGGAAATACAGGAATTGCTTTAGCCTTTGTAGCAGCAGCGAAGGGATATAAATTAATTCTTACCATGCCGGACACAATGAGTATAGAAAGAAGAAATTTACTCAAGGCTCTAGGAGCAGAACTTATACTAACACCAGGAGCTGAAGGTATGAAGGGAGCCATTAAAAAAGCAGAAGAATTAGCGGCTGCTACTGCTAATTCCTTTATACCACAGCAGTTTAACAATCCAGCGAATCCTGACTTTCATAGAAAGACTACTGCTGAAGAAATCTGGAGAGATACGGATGGTAAAGTAGATATATTTGTTGGAGGTGTAGGTACAGGAGGCACAATCACTGGTGTTGGTGAGGTATTGAAACAAAAGAACTCAGATATAAAAATCATTGCTGTTGAACCTACTGATTCCCCGGTACTATCAGGAGGACAGCCAGGGCCCCATAAAATTCAAGGAATTGGAGCAGGGTTTGTTCCAAGTATTTTAAATACTGAGATCATTGACGAAGTTTATCAAGTTAAGAACCAAGAAGCCTTTGAAGCTACTAGAGATCTTGCTAAGATAGAGGGCTTGTTAGTAGGTATATCTTCAGGGGCAGCGGTTTATGCAGCAACTGAAATTGCTAAACGACCAGAAAATAAAGGTAAGAATATCGTAGTATTGTTACCTGATACAGGAGAAAGATATTTATCTACTCCACTTTTTGAAGAAGTTGAAAACAATTAGTAAATTCCTTGCAATTTGCTGAAATATCCATAATTGCATATTACCCCCTTAATTTAGATAGCCAACGAAAATTTTCATTTGTAAATTTTTCGTTGGCTATTTATATAAGGTAAGAAAACCTTACTTGTGCCGACATTGATAGATATGTAATGATAAATTTTAATAGGCTAAGTGTAATATCTGTAAGTCTTAGCACTATACCGAAGGATAAAAACTTAGAAGATAGATAGGATCTCCTATAAGGAATCAGTATAAAAAAGCCAAATTTAACTTGGTGAAAATACAGGATGCTTATAGGAGATTTTGTTATAGCTGAGAAAAGAGATATACTTCAGTTAAAATACTATTGACACTAATATATTAGTATAGTAATATATTAGTGTCAGCAAATAAATATAGGGAGTGTTGAAAATGAGAAAAAAATTGTTAATGGTAGTATCATTAGTACTAGTTTTAACGATGCTTTCAGCATGTGGAACTGGTGGTTCACAGACAGGAGAAGGTGGAAATAATAGCGGGACCTATACTTTAAAAATAGGTATGGTTGTTACTGAGCAGGACCCAATGTACTTAGGAGCTATGGAATTTAAGAAAAATGTTGAAGAACGTACAGAAGGTAGATTAGAAGTTGAAGTATATCCGAGTTCACAGCTTGGTGATACAAAGGATATTATGGAACAAGCTAAAGTAGGTGCAAACGTTGCTGCTATTTCTGATGCAGCGCTAATGTCTGAAATTGTGCCGGAAATTGGTGTACTTGCTGCACCTTATGTTGTTGATAACTATGAGGAAGCGGAGATACTTGTTACTTCGGATTTATTTAAAGGCTGGTATGAAAACGTATCTACTAGTGGATATAGAGTTCTTTCTTTCAACTGGTACCAAGGTGCTAGACACTTTATGACCAATAAACTTGTAGAGAAACCGGAGGATTTAAGAGGATTAAGAGTTAGAACGCCTGGATCACCAATTTTCATAGATTCTATTAATGCTATGGGAGCAAATGCTACTTCTCTTGCATGGGGTGAAGTTTATCCAGGTTTACAACAGAAAGTTATAGATGGATTTGAAGCACAATACCCAGCAATTATTGGAGCAAGACTTTATGAGGCCTCTAAATATATTGCTAAAACTGGACATTTCCAATTAATGTCCCCCTTAGTGGTAGGAAATGCATTCTTCGAATCTTTGCCTGAAGATATTCAAGAAATTTTATTAGAAGAAGCTGAAAAAGCAGGGAAATATGCTTCAGAGCAAACATTAAGTGGGCTTGTACAAAATGAAGAGGAAATGAAATCTCAAGGTGTAAGGATTACAGAGGTAGATATAACACCATTTAAGGAAGCAAGTAAATCAGTATACGAAAAAAATAACCTTGTGGAAGCTAAGGCTCAGGTTGATGCATTATTAGGAAAATAATTTTACAGTAGGTTTTTTAGAAGGAGTGATATAGTGAAAGCAGTTTTAAATGCTATTAAAAAAATTGAAACGTTTATAGGAGTAATGTTTATTATTCTTATCGTCCTTCTAGTATTTACAGCAGCTGTTGTTCGATGGGTTGGTTTTCCCATCGCATGGTCAATAGATGTAGCACAGCTATTATTTGGTTGGGTTGTGTTTTTAGGGGCAGATATTGCCCTTAAAAACGACAGCCATATCGGGGTCGATATGATTATAAATAAGTTTCCTTTCAAAGTGAGAAAAACAGTTAAAATTATTAATTATATTTGTATTCAAGTTTTTCTGCTAATCATTGTTTATTATGGTGTAAGTCTCTCTATAGAAAACTATCAAAGACTTTTTAACACATTAAAACTTAGTTACTCCTATGCAACAATAAGTGTTCCAGTGGGATCTGCCTTAATGTTTATTACGATGTGTGAAAAGTTAAAAAGAGTAATTACTGAAGAAGAGGATCATGTGTCATTACCTGATAAATCGGCGTGGTAAGAAAGGAGATTATCATTCATGTTAATATTGGGAGTACTTTTTATTGTTTTTCTATTTAGCGGAATGCCACTTGCTTTCACAATTGGTATATCAAGCCTAGCATTCTTTTTTGTTCAATCTAATCTTCCTTTGGCCATAGCAGTGCAAAGATTGATTTCAGCGACACAATCATTTCCACTTTTGGCAGTACCATTCTTTGTTATGGCGGGAAATTTGATGAATGCAGCAGGAATAACAGAAAGACTAGTTAAGTTTTCAATTACTTTGACAGGACATATGACTGGAGGTCTTGCTCAGGTTTCAGTTATATTATCTACATTAATGGGAGGGGTTTCAGGTTCAGCTGTTGCCGATGCTGCTATGGAATCTAGGTTGCTTGGCCCTGATATGACAAAGCAGGGTTATCCAAAGGGATATAGTGCAGCTGTAATTGGACTAACTTCTCTAATTACTGCAACGATTCCCCCCAGTGTAGGTTTGATTTTATATGGTTTTACTGGTGAAGTATCCATCGGTAGATTATTTGTTGCAGGTATTGTGCCTGGGATTATGATGTGTACTATTTTGATGGGTACTGTATATTTTACGATGAAATCAAAAGAGAAAAAAGGAATATGTGTTATTCCAAAAATGGAAAAGGCTACGGGTAAAGAAATATTAAAATCCTTTATTGAAAGCTTTTGGGCATTATTGTTTCCTGTAATTATGATTGTAACCATAAGATTCGGTATTTTTACACCATCAGAAGCAGGTGCTTTTGCAGTAGTTTATGCATTTATTGTTGGTACTTTTATTTATCGGGAACTTAGCTTTAAAGGCGCTATTGAAGTGTTATGCCAAACAATTAATGATAATGGTATGATCATGCTTATCATTGCATGCTCCGGAATCTTTGGTTATGTTATTGTCTATAATCAATTACCTCAAACGATGGCACAATTTGTTACTGGAATTACAACGCAGCCTCATTTATTACTATTTATCATCCTTACATTCTTGTTTGTATCAGGTATGTTTATGGAGGCCACAGTAAATACTTTACTATTAACACCGATTTTTCTTCCAATTGTTAGGAGTGTAGGTATTGATCCGGTTCACTTTGGGATACTGATGATGACCATAATAACTATGGGAGGAATGACACCACCGGTAGGGGTTACCATGTATACAACGTGTCAGCTTATAGGTTGTCCAACGGAAGACTATGTAAAGGAATCCATTCCTTTTGTTGCAGTGATCGTTGTACAAGTAGCGATTTTAGCACTCTTCCCACAACTCGTGCTATGGTTGCCAAACTTACTGTTTCCAGTATAAATATTGATAGGAACTACCTATTAATTTTAAGATTGACTTACAAAAATGAATTCAATATGGTAAAATGATAATGATTTAACACAAAATGGTATAATGATTTTCTATCCTGTTTGATACTAGTTTTGAATAGGGAAAATGGATGGATAATACAAAAAATAAATAATACCTATCACTATACCTTCGTTTTATATACTAAGTTCATACTCAAGCACACGAACGAAGGTAGTGTTTTTTCAGTAAACTATTAATAATTTTATGGAGGGGGTTGTATGAACATTAATGAAATAACTTTATCTAAACATTCATCTTTTAATATAGGAGATAGTGTATATTACACTCTTCGTAAAAACATTGTAGCTTTAAATTTAAAGCCTGGAGAGGCATTGAGTATAAAGGATATCTCCGATAGATGGAATGTAAGTAGATCCCCTGTAAGAGATGCGCTAATCAAATTAGAAAAAGAGGGACTTGTTGATATTATCCCGCAAAAAGGAACCATTGTTTCTAAAATTGACCTAAAACGAGTTGCAGAAGAAAGGTTTTTACGTCAAAGTCTTGAAGAAAGTGCTGTAAGGGAGTTTATTAAAACTTACAAAGAAAGCGATATAGCCATATTAAGGCACTATATTGAAATGCAAGTGCAGAGTCTTAAGGATAATGACTATGCATCCTTTTTAACATTTGATGATAATTTTCATAGTGTGTTTTTTAAAAGCATTGATAAAAACATGTGTTGGGAGATCATTGAAAGTATGTCTGGACACTATAAAAGGATACGTCTTATGTCACTATGGGATGAAAAAATACTTTCTGATGTAGTTTTACAGCATCAAGAGGTTTTAGAAAACATATGTAATAGTAATTTTGAAGGGGCTGTAGAGATTTTAAGAAAACATCTTACTAAAATTTCAACAGAAGAGATGGAACTTATTAAGAAATACCCTGACTTTTTTAAGGAACAAGATCACCATAACTTAGCAGCCAAAAGTTTTTATGGTAGCATATAAATGTACGCTTTTAAAGTTAAATTTTAATATACACGGTCTACGGTTTCGCTCCAAAATCAAGGGCTGCAAATGTAGCCCTTAGTATATTAAAATTTAGGGGCGTACATCTATAGAAGATTTTATTTAAATGATTAAGTCTCAAAGTTACTAGGTCAAATAATTTTAAAAATAATATTCTATAAATGCTGAAAACCTCCAAGATAATCAAGGCAGCAAGAGAAAGGTGGTTTCAAATTATGACAAGATTTATGAAGGAAGATTTTCTTTTAGAAAGCAAATCAGCAAGCATATTGTTTCATACATTTGCTAAGAGTGTACCAATATTTGATTATCATTGTCATCTAGATCCAAAAGAAATTTATGAAGATAAGCATTTTGAAGATTTAGCAGAATTATGGCTTGGAGGAGATCACTACAAATGGCGTCTAATGCGGGCCAATGGGACAGCAGAAAGATTTATCACAGGAGAAGCTAGTGGTTATGAAAAGTTTAGATCGTTTGCTTCCTGTATGCCTTATGCAATGGGTAATCCACTTTACCATTGGTCTCACTTAGAACTGCAAAGATATTTTGACATAGAGGAAACACTCAGTGAAAAGACCGCTAAAGCTATATGGAATAAGGCAAATGCTAGGATTAAACAACCGGACTTTTCTGCCCGCCAACTAATAAAGGATTCCAATGTATATGCTCTCTGTACTACGGACGATCCAGTTGATAGTCTTGAATATCATCTAAAGCTTAAAAATGATACTAGCTTTAAAACAAAAGTCTTACCTGCAATGCGACCAGATAAAGTTTTAGATATAACAGATGAAGGATTTAGAGACTATATTAGGTTATTAGCTAGTGCTGCTAATATGACAATTTCAAACTTTGAGGAGCTTTGCGGAGCATTGAAACAGCGGATTGATTTCTTTGATGAGGTAGGGTGCAGGGCAAGTGATCATGGATTTACCCATCTTCCTTATGAAACTTATACAAAGGATGAAATAGAGACAATCTTTAAAAAAGCGATGGAAGGCGATATACCTACACAAAAAGAAGCGAATCAATATAAAACAGCGCTTATGGTCTTCTTAGGAAGTGAGTACAAAAAGAAGAACTGGGCTATGGAGTTACACATCGGTGTCCTACGTAATAACAGTACGAAGCGCTTATCGCAGATAGGTATTAATGCAGGGTTTGACTCTATTCATGACGCTAATATTGCGTTGAATCTTTCAAGGTTTTTAGATCATCTTGAAAAACAAGGGGACTTACCTAAGACGGTATTATTTACCATGAATCCAAAAGATAACTGGGTTATAGCCAGTATGGCAGGTAATTTTCAATCGGATGAAGCAATAAGTAAAATGCAGTTTGGAACTGCTTGGTGGATGCAGGATCATAGAGATGGGATGCAGGAACATATGAAGTGCTTCGCTAATTCAGGTTTGTTAGGTAGGTTTATTGGTATGCTTACTGATTCTAGAAGTTTTGTTTCTTATACGAGACATGAATATTTTAGACGTATATTGTGTAATCTCATGGGTGCTTGGATAGAAAACGGAGAATATGCAGATGATTTAGAAGAAGCTGGAAGAATTATAGAAGATATTTGCTTAAATAACGCAAGAAGATACTTTGAAGTTTAAAAGGATAGGATAAAAGATAAATTTATAGATGAGACAGAACCATACTAATATATTAGTATGACTAGAAGTATGAAGATAGGAGATGGGAATATGAAAATGACGCTAAGGTGGTTTGGAAACAAGTATGACACTGTAACACTAGAACAGATTAGACAGATTCCTGGTTGTGTAGGTGTTATTACAACCCTTTATGATACTAAACCTGGAGAAGTATGGCGTAGAGAAGCAATTAGGGCAATGAAGGAAGAGGTAGAGGCAGCGGGCTTAGAAGTGAGTGGTATTGAGAGCGTAAATATTCATGATGATATAAAAATTGGTCTTCCAACAAGAGATAAGTACATTGCAAACTATATCGAAACCCTTGAAAATTTAGGTAAGGAGGGCATAGAGCTAGTATGCTATAATTTTATGCCTGTGTTTGACTGGACAAGATCTGATCTTGCCAAGAAAAGGCCTGATGGCTCTACAGTCCTTTCTTATGATCAGGAGCTTATTGACAAAATTGATCCTACTAAGATGTTTGAAGAGATGGATTCCAACGCTAATGGTTTTCCATTACCAGGTTGGGAACCAGAAAGACTAGCAAGAATTAAGGAATTATTTGAGATGTACAAAGGCGTAGATGAAGAGAAATTATTTGAAAACCTTGTGTATTTCCTAAAGGCAATCATGCCAACTTGTCAGAAATACGGGGTTAAAATGGCTATTCATATGGATGATCCTGCGTGGTCTGTATTTGGTTTACCAAGAATAATAAACAATAAAAAAAATATTCAAAGAATGCTGGATGCAGTGCCTATGGTAAACAATGGATTAACCTTATGCACAGGGTCCCTTGGGTCTGACCCTAATAATGATATTCCAGATATGATCAGAAGTTTTAAAGGAAGAATTCATTTTGGTCATGTCAGAAATCTTATTCATCTTGGACCTGGCAAGTTTGATGAGGCAGCCCATCTTTCCTCTGATGGCTCATTGGATATGTATGAAATCATGAAGGCTTTTTATGACATCGGTATGGAGGGACCTATCAGACCTGACCATGGAAGAATGGTTTGGGGAGAGAAGGCTATGCCGGGTTATGGCTTATATGACAGGGCTTTAGGGGCAACCTATTTAAATGGTATATGGGAAGCTATTGATAAAACAGCTAGAAAATAAGCAGATTTAATAACACCACTTAAAAAATAAAAATAGCAGAAAGCGGGTGGATGAAATGAAACTAAACTTAGATGCTCTAAAGGATATTGCGGCTTGGGAAGCTGCCGGTTTTAAGCTTCCTAAATTTAATCTAGAGGAAGTAAAAGCAAATACTAAGGCGAATCCTAACTGGATTCATTTTGGGGCAGGAAATATTTTTAGAGCGCTTACAGCAAATGCTCAGCAAAATATTTTAAATCAAGGAAAAAGTAACAAAGGAATTATTGTAGCAGAGGGATTTGACTACGAAATTATAGAAAAAATGTATAGACCTCATGATAATTTAACGGTGCTTGTTACCTTAAAGGCCAATGGAAGTATTGAAAAGACTGTTATTGCCAGTATTGTAGAATCCTTGGTTGTAGATACAGAAAATGAAGAAAATTGGAAGAGATTAAAAGATATTTTTATAAACCCAAGTCTACAAATGGCAAGCTTTACGATTACTGAAAAGGGATATAGCTTAAGGGATGCTAAGGGTGAATATTTGCCGGCCGTTGCAGAGGATTTTAAGAAGGGATCTCAAGCTCCAGTAAGCTATATTGGCAAGTTATCTTCTCTTGTTTATGAAAGATATATCAATGGTAAGCGACCTCTTGCTTTAGTAAGTATGGATAACTGTTCTCATAATGGCACGAGACTTCATGATGCGGTAAAGGCTTTTGCTGAAAAATGGGAAGAAAGGGGTCTAGTAGATGAAGGTTTTGTAGCTTATATCAATGCTCCTAAATTTATAGCTTTTCCTTGGTCCATGATCGATAAAATCACCCCAAGGCCTGATCCAAGCGTAAAAGAAATGCTTAAAAAGGACGGCTTTGAAGATGTAGAGGATGTAATTACATCAAAAAATACTTATGTAGCTTCCTTCGTAAATGCAGAGGAACCAGAGTATTTAATCATAGAAGATTTATTCCCAAATGGAAGACCAAACCTTGAAGAGGGCGGTATCATTTTCACTGATAGAGAAACCGTTGATAAAGTAGAAAAAATGAAGGTTTGTACCTGTCTTAATCCCCTTCATACAGCCCTTGCTGTATATGGTTGCCTGTTGGGTTATACTTTGATTTCCAAGGAAATGAAAGATCCTGAATTGAAGATGCTTGTAGAGAAAATAGGCTATGTAGAAGGTTTACCTGTAGTTGTAAACCCAGGAATTATCAACCCCAAGAAGTTTATCGATGAAGTACTGGAAGTGAGAATTCCTAATCCTTTTATGCCGGATACACCACAAAGAATTGCAACGGATACTTCTCAAAAGTTAGGGATTCGTTTTGGAGAAACGATAAAGGCATATATACAAAGAGAAGATCTAAGGGTTACAGATTTAAAGCTTATCCCCCTTGTTTTAGCTGGATGGTGTAGATATCTAATGGGTATTGATGATAATGGAAACAAAATGGAACTAAGCCCTGACCCTCTCCTTCAGGAGCTAACACCTTATGTTGCATCTATTACTCTGGGAGATAAAGGACCCTTCCATGAAGCTTTAAAGCCAATTTTATCTAATCCCGCAATCTTTGGGATAAACCTTTATGAAGCCGGTTTAGGAGAAGTGGTAGAGAACTATTTTGAAGAATTAGTAACATCCGAAGGAGCAGTTAGAGAAACATTAAAAAAATATGTGTACTAAATAACTTTTTCACCCTAAAAATACTTCAAGTCACCATAAACCTTGCTACAATCGAGGGATTACTGGTGGATATAGCAACATAAAAATAAGACTCCTACACCATATGTAGGAGTCTTATTTTATGGCTTCAATGAGTTATAAATGTAGTTTTTAGTATACTAAAATTTTGAGATGGATACCTATACAAGAAAGTCTATTGAAAAGAAATATTTCTTCAATTACTTGTGAAACCTAATAAATATACTTATATTACTATTACCGAGTTTGAAGCGTATAGTGGATATGTTATAATACTGAATAATAAAGGAAAAAATTAAAAGTTTTGTGAGAAAAAAGTGTAATTAGGAGGGTTCTGATGGAAAGACAGCCTATTATAGATATAAAGAATTTAAGGAAAAGCTATGAAGGCAAGGAGGTGCTGAAGGGCATTGATCTACAGGTATACGAGGGGCAAATTATAGGTTATATTGGTCCTAATGGTGCTGGAAAAAGCACAACGGTTAAAATTCTACTGGGGATTGTGGAAGGATATGAAGGAGAAATAAAAATATTTGGAAAAGATATTTCTGAGGACCCTATACAATATAAGAAAAAAATCGGTTACATACCAGAAACAGCAGAAATATATGATAGTCTAACAGCTTATGAATACCTTGCTTTTATTGGAGAAGTATATGGTATGGAATTAAAGATAGTAAATGAAAGAGCAAAAAAACTAATGGAGATTTTTGGAATACAAGAGGTATATCATTCTCGTATTGCATCTTTTTCAAAGGGGATGAAGCAGAAGGTTCTTATTATAGCTAGCCTTATACATGATCCTGATATTTTATTTTTAGATGAACCCCTCAGTGGCTTAGACGCCAATAGTGTCATAATTTTTAAAGAAATTTTAGCAGCGTTGGCATTACAAGGAAAGACGATTTTTTATTCTTCGCATATTATGGAGATTGTAGAGAAAATCAGCAGCAGAATTATATTGTTGAATGATGGTAGAATTGTGGCTGACGGTAGCTTTGAGGAATTAAAGAAGCAAAGTGTAGAAGGCTCTCTTGAGGAAATATTTAATCAGCTTACGGGTTTTCATCAGCACAAGGAAATTGCTAAGGCATTTGTAGATGTGCTGCAGGAGGGGAGGTAAGGGATGGAGGAATTTAAATTTCTACGATTTTTAGATCAACTAAGGTTTTTTTATGAAAAGCTAGGAATCGATTATGCTATGATGAGAAAGATATTACAAGTAAAGCTAACCATAGATAAAAGGCGAAAACCTACAATAATGGTAAAAGATACTGCTAAAGAAAATGAAAATATGTTTAGAAAATCTCTTTTCATGTATGGGCTGATGGGACTCATCATTATGATGTTTATTTTTCCTGATTTCTCCTTATTTGTGAAGATGAATACTATTTATGCAATGTTGGTTTTTATGGTGATGATGATTATGATCTCTGATTATTCATCTTTATTGTTGGATATAAAGGAAAAAAATATTTTACTTTCGAAACCAATAGATTCTAACACAATAAATGCCGCTAAGATCACACATATCTTAACCCACTTACTTACAATCACTATGGTGATTGCTGCACCTACCCTTGTGGCAGGTTCGATAAAGTATGGGTTAGTTTTTGGAGGGATTTTTCTTTTTCAGCTATGCATCATTCCTGGCCTTATTATACTATTTACCTCATTGTTATATTTTTTAATTTTATCTTTTTTTGATGGAGAAAGGCTGAAGGATATCATCAACTATTTTCAAATTATTCTGGCTGTATTTATGATTGTAATTTATCAATTGATAGGGAATATTTTTCAAGTGTTTCAATATAATATAGTTTTTATCCCTAGATGGTGGAGCTATTTTATCCCCTCCACCTGGTTTGCAGCTCCCTTCAGTCTGTTTTTAGAAGAGCAGTATCAAGTCTACTATATACACTTTACTTTCATAGGAATTATCATGCCTGTAGTAATATTGATACTGTATTTCAGAAGGGTTGCTCCCTATTTTGAAAAGAAATTGCAAAAACTGAATGTCAATGGTAGCAGAAGAAATGAAAGTATAGAAAAAAAGAAAGAACTACATCAAAAAATAACTTCTTTGTTTTGTTGGCATCCTATAGAAAGGACTTTTTTTCGATTCACTCAAAATATGATTTCTAACGAAAGAAGTTTAAAGCTAAAGTTATATCCCAACTTAGCTTTTGCAGCGATTCTCCCTTTGTTGTTTGTTGTTAGAAGCTTTGCTCACTTAACATCCTTTAGGGAAATTGCTGATGCGCTTTCAGGAGGCAGACATTACTTAGCCATCTACTTTACAATAACACTACTTGCCACCAGTATACCTATGTTAAGCACTAGTGAGGGCTATCGGGCTGCATGGATTTATAAAACATTGCCTATAGAAAACCCTTCTGTGATTTACAAGGGAGCTTTAAAAGGTTTTGTAGTGAAACTGATGTTACCAATATACCTATTGATTAGCTTCATTTTTCTTTTCTTTTATGGTTTTGACATTCTTATAGATCTTATTTTGATATTTTTAAACATGATTTTATCCATCGTTTTGATTTTTTGCTTATTTGATAAAAAGCTACCCTTCAGTCAGGACTTTGAACATGTAAAGCATAACAGCATAATGACCATGTTTATTGCAGGAGGTTTCAGTGGTATAGCTGCCTATATACATAATTTGATGATTTCTAGAGGAATTAGCTTAATGCCTTATATAATCCTTGTTTTGATAGCCATTGCTTTTTTATGGAAAAGGAAGTTGAAATTCAGCTAAAATAGAGATGTCAGACTATATGGCAGCATGTTTTGCGTTGTATAGTATTCTTGAAAAAATGGTTAATAGTGCCATGCTTTGTGTTAAAGATGATGTACAAGGTCAAAATCAATTATAGAAAGGGGAGAAATAGGATGGAAAGAAATCATAGACTTGGGAATGAAAAGATGACAAAATTGCTGATGAATCTATCCTTACCAGCTACGGTAGCAATGCTTGTGAATGCATTTTATAATATTGTAGATACAATTTTTATAGGAAGAGGCATCGGCTATCTTGCCATAGGAGGGTTAACAATTGCATTTCCTATCCAGATGATGATCATGGCTATCGCCCAGATGATAGGAATCGGAGCAGCTTCTGTTGTCTCAAGGAGTTTAGGGTCTGGAAACAAAGATAGAGCTAACCATGTAGTAGGAAATTCTTTTTTGTCTGTTGGTATCCTAGGGATACTTATATGTGTTTCAGGCTTAATTGCTATAGAGCCTTTGTTAAGAATTTTTGGTGCTACGGACATATTACTACCCTACTCAAAAGAATATCTACAAGTTATTTTAATCGGGAGTATCTACTTCCCCTTTGCAGTTTGTGGTAACAATCTCATTCGAGCAGAAGGAAATGCGAAAACTGCTATGTTTTCGATGTTGATTGGAGCTATTGCAAACATTATTTTAGATTATCTATTTATTTTTCCGTTAAATATGGGAATTGCTGGAGCCGCCTTAGCTACCATCCTGTCTCAGTTGCTTTCAGTAATATATGTATTGGTTTATATTCTAGGAAAACAAACTACATTTAAGATAAAACTTTATCACCTAAAACCAGATAAAAAAATCCTCTATGAAATTGTTACAGTTGGTTTTGCTTCCTTTGCTAGACAGGTAGCAGGTAGCATTATGGCAATAATATTGAATCACTCTCTTGCTTTATATGGTGGAGAGTTGGCGATATCTGTATATGGTGTTATTCAGCGTATCATTATGTTTTTGTTTATGCCAATGTTTGGAATTGTACAAGGCATGCAACCCATTGTAGGATATAATTATGGCGCAAATAAAATAAATAGAGTAAAGGAAGTGGTAAAATTATCTATCATTGCAACAACCCTATTTGCATCTGTCAGCACCTTATTTGGAGAACTTTTCCCCAACTTTATTATAGGAATGTTTGATAATGATCCAAATTTAATTAAGAATGGCGTTTTTGCGCTGAAGATTGTTATTGCGATGGTACCTATTATTGGCATACAGATTGTTGGGGCAGCTTTATTTCAGTCTCTTGGTAAAGCCATACCTTCACTACTGCTAACGCTTTCCAGACAGGTGCTTTTCTTTATTCCTCTTCTTCTTGTTCTACCAAGAATTTATGGACTTGGACTATTAGGAATCTGGATCACATTTCCTTTAGCGGACTTCCTATCTACAATATTTACAGTAGTACTGATGAGGAAGGAAATGAAGCTAATAGAAAAGCAAGGTAGCGAGGCAACCTCTTGATAAACAATGCTATAGCTTAATAAAATATGCTTCTTTAGCGGCTTAAAAAGCACTTTATTCCAGCAAAAAAATTTTAGTAATGTTTTTATATAAAAAATTTTGCAGTTTCATCATTTTTATGAAATTTTCATTTAATTTATTAATAAAATCAATTTAAATATTAATATTTTTAACATAGTAATTAAAAATATTAATATTAATGTTGACAAAATTGAAGATTAAGCATATTATCTAAATATAAAGATAAGTTTACAGCATAAGTGAGGTGATAAAGATGAAGTATAAAGCTCCAAGTCAATGTCCGATCTGCCGCGATGAGCTAAGTATTACTAAAATGAGTTGTTCTACGTGTAAAACCAGCTTAGAGGGGGATTTTACAGGCTGTAAATTTTGTAAACTTCCAGGAGAACAGCTTGAATTTATTGAGGTTTTTATAAAATGCAGAGGAAATATCAAGGACGTAGAAAAGGAACTGGGAATTTCGTATCCTACAGTGCGAAATAGACTTGAGACAGTCATACAGGCTTTAGGATATAGCGTTGAGAAAATAGAGGATCGGACTGATGATAGACTTTCACAAAATATGGCTGAAAAAAGACAGCTTATACTTACTGCATTGGAAAATGGTGAACTAACTTCAGAGGAAGCGGTACAACAGCTTCGAAAACTAGGCAAGTAAAATAATAAATTGAAAGGATGGGGTTGTAATGCAAAATGAAAAGCTTAAAATTCTTGAAATGATTCAGGAAGGAAAGATATCCTCCGAAGAAGGGCTGGAATTACTTAATGCACTGCAGGAAGGAGATAAAGAGGAAAAAAGCATCCTGTTGGGTAAAAGTAATGCAAATAACAAAGAGAGATTTCTAAGAGTTCGGGTGTCCGGAGATGGCACAGGGATTAAAAAGGTAGATGTTAATATTCCTTTAAGTCTTTTGAAAATAGCTTCAAAGTTTGTAAATATGGGAGTGGGTATGATTCCTAAGGAAGCAAAAGAAGAGATGGAGAAAAATGGGGTTGATATATCAAAGATTGATTTTGATGAATTAGTGCAACTGATGGATCAAGGGCTATCGGATGGAAAGCTAGTAGATGTTGATATAAATGATCCTGAACAAGGAAGAATTCAGGTGGAAGTTTATGTTGACTAAGTCAGAAAGAAGTTATATGATGCTAGTGAAAGTAAGATATAGGTAATATATGAAGCTATACTTATTATGATAACTAATAGTGTATTAAAGAAATTATTTAAGGAGCATAATTAAAATGTATTAGTGTAGTGGGATGGAGAGGGTTCTTCATCCCACTAGGTTACTTATCTTGTTGAAAATAAGATTATTTTATATATGCCTTTACAATCTCACCGTAATACAGGACATGATAATCATTATTTGCATAACAGCTATCATTGATTTCTGAAGAAAGAGCAGCTGCATCCATCCCCTGCTTATATACAATCCTACACTCTAAGTGCAGATCACATTCATCTATAATAACTGAATCTTCAAGAGAACCTTCTCTTAAAGTAAGATTACATTCTTGTATTTTATTAATGTCCCTACCAGATTTTGATCCGCATATTTTCAACTCTTTTTCCAGCTGTCCTTTTAAAGGAAAGCTTACAGTAAAGTTTTTTGCACTTTCCATAAGCTCATAAGTGTAACGGGAATATCTAACCATTGCAGTAAAGATGGGTTTTTTCCACATGAAACCTAGAGAACCCCAAGCTATTGTCATGGTATTTACCTCGTCATTTCTCTTAACAGTTAAGAACCCTCCTTGTTGAAGTTGTTCTAAAAGCTCCTTTGAAGCATCTGTAAATTTAACCTCTTTATACAATAATATCTTCTCCTTTCTATTTGTTATAGAAGTATACCTATGAACTTTAGCATACTAAGGACTACGTTTTTAAGCCAAGGCGAAATCGTAGACCGTATATATTGAAATTCAAGTTCAAAGGCGTGTACCTATACTCTGATTTTGCTATTACAATATAGAATTCCGCCTCAAAGTAGTAATATAGGCGGGATTTTTGCTTCATTTATGTAATTATACCAAAAAAAGTATAAAAATATAAGGGCATTTATGATAAGATCCTCCTTTTCTATCTTTTAGCACCCTTTTTAGCTAAATACATATTATGATGGTATATGTAGAATAAGGCAGGAGGGAAATGTGCATGTTTTTGGACCCAAAGGAGTTAAGGGGTAGTGGAAGATTTTTGGATGTAGGACTATATCCTGCAGCGATTACTGAAGTAGGAGGCACAAGGTGGGGGTATATAGATAGAAGTGGGAAGTTTTTTATTCCTCCAATCTTTGACATGGTAGAAGAGTTTCAAGAAAACGGATTAGCTATTGTTACTAAGGATGGTTTTTCGGGAATCATTGATGTTACAGGAGCTTACATTGTAGAACCTAAATATTATAATATTTCTGCTTATAGTGAAGGAAGAGCTGTTGTTTGGGAAACCGGTAGATCTAAAATGATAGATGAAAAAGGAAAAGTCCTTTTTCAAACAGAGGGATCTATAGGTGCGATGAGAGAAAATAGAGCATGGTTTAATCAGAATATTGACGATGTCAGTTGGTTAGGAGGATATGTTGATCGGGAAGGAAAAGTCATAGTTCCTCCCCAATATAGCTCCACCGGGGATTTTAAATGTGGAAAAGCTGTTGTTGAACGAAAAGACAGCCAAGGTTATGCCATTATAAACTTAGATGGAAAAATACTCAATACATTTAACTATGCTTTTGTTGGTGATCTAGGTAATGGGTTATTGCCCTTTAAAGAGAGCATGGAAGGGAAATTCGGGTTTATAGATGAAAAAGGCAAAGTTATTATACCTCCACAATTTGAAGGAGCGCAGCCTTTTGAAAACTGTAGGGCTGTGGTTGTTAACTACAAAGACTATTGGCCCTACTATGGTTTAATAGATACAAGAGGAAAACAGGTCATACCATTAAGATACAATGAAGTTAAGTTTATAGGGGAAGGTAGAGTAGCTGTTTGCATACCTATTAGTAAGAAAAATAGCTTTGCTGGTTCTAGGTGTGCTATTGCAGATTTAAATGGAAAGCTTGTTACAGATTTTCTTTATACTTATGTAACGACGTATAATCGAGGATATCTTTCAGTAAGTGATGGGGTAACAACTTTTTTTATAGATAAATATGGAAGAAAGGCTATAGAATTACCTATGGTAGAAGGTGAAGGTACCTTTTCCTTTATAAACAGTTTAATTAAGGTAAATATTGATAATAGAATTGCTTATCTAGATTTAACTGGAACAGTAATATGGAAGCAGAGTAAAGATGTAGTATTGAATCATCAGTATGTAGTAAGAAGTATAAAGTACAAACCTAGAAGAGATTATATAGTATATTATCCTCAAATAGAAGGTATGAAGGATTATGAAATACAAAGAAAAGTCAATAAGCGACTTAAGGAAATGTCTTTAAGCAAAGGTATTGATGGAGAAGACTTTGAATATGCTTATGACAGCGATTTTACTGTAACTTTTTTCAAAAAAGATTTAGTGGTAATAGAAATATCTGGTTATTTATACCCCTATGGCGCAGCCCACGGCATGCCTTCACGGATTTATGCCCATGTTGACTTAAAAACCGGAAGGTTTTATCAGCTAGAAGACCTCTTTAAAAAGGATAGTGATTATGTAAAGGTGTTAAGTGATATTATAAGACAGCAGATTATCCAGCAGGGAGAAGATTCATCGGTTTGGCTTGATGAATATAAGGGAATTAGGCCAGATCAGCCTTTCTTTGTAACAGAAGATGCTTTGAATATTTATTTCTTACCTTACGAGATAGCCCCTTATGCTGCAGGTTTTCCTACATTTACTATACCTTTTAAAGAGATTATGAGTTTGATTGATACTAAAGGGGCATTTTGGCAATCCTTTCATTAAGAAATAAAGACTGACTAAGAAAATTTGTAATTTCCACTGCATCATCACAAAACAATCAATCCAGCAATGGATGTAAAGCTGGTGCAACAACCATTGTAGATGAGTTGTTTGATAAAAAAATATTGTGGTAGAATTATTGGATTTAAAGAATATCAATAGTGGCCTTTACCAACATTGTGTAAATGTGATGATACATTCTGTTATTCTAGGTATAAATATAGGATTAAATAAACTAGAGCTAAGTAAAATACTTGTTCTGCTAAAAGGTAAAATAAGCTTGTTTTTAACAAAACCGTAACCAAATGATATTAAATGAATATATTGATATAGAAAAATGAGGTAAAAAACATCTTTAGAAAGAGTGAAAAAAGGAGGAAGAAAAATGTCAGATAATGTTGAAAAAACAGATTTAAAACTAGGTGCCATTGAGGACGGTATTGTTGAAATCGTATCTTCCAAAGAAAAGTTTGAATTGGATCGTACCACTGAAGGTATTTCAATTACTGGATTTATTGATGTGGAAAAGATAATACGATTGGGCTTTCAGAGGTTTTTTATTGAAAAGAAACTTCCTTTTCAAATATTAATTATTAAGAGACCACTTTTGTCAAAAGTAGAAGAACTTCAAGAAAAGTAAATTTGAGTAAGAGAGCAAGGTCTGTCCTTGCTCTTTTACTAAGAGGTTAATAGAATGGAGAGAAAAATCATGAGCTCATTTCTGAGAAGAGAAAATGAAATCTTGAAACAGCGTATCAGTACATTAGAGAAAACGATTGCTGAGCTAGTTCAAGAATTAGATACAATGCAAAAAAATTTACAAATAATATTACAAACAGTAGATATAAACAATGTTAAAGTAATTTCTGACATTCAAAGCTTTCAGGTAGGTGATAATCTTATTACTGAAAAGATAGGATGGGTCGTGAATAGAGGTGAAGTAATTTGTGAAGGTGATGAAAAACTCTACATTGAAAAACATTTACCCTTTTCTATTGTAAGCATTAAAACATCAGACAAGACACAGGATGATTGTTAAAGCAAGAATTGGTGACATTTAGATATTATGACAACTTGTTGACTTGTTCGTTACAAATGAAGTTGGTCTTCTTTAAAGAGGGCTGATTTTTTGTTTCAAAGAAATGTAAAGGTAGCCATATTTCGTGAGGTGAATATATTTATAGTGGGAGGTAAGGGAGAAGACTACCTCTTATAAGATGAAGAAGGGGGGAGAATAAATGGAAGATATTGCTAAAAAATTAGGTGCTATTGAGGATGGTGTTGTTGAGATCGTATCTTCAAAGGAAAAGTTTGATCTGGATTATAACACCCAAGGTATTTCAATTACTGGATTTATTGATGTGGAAAAGATAATACGATTGGGCTTTCAAAGATTTTTCATTGAAAAAAAGCTTCCTTTTCATGTATTAATTATTAAAAGACCACTCTTAACAAAGGCAGAAGAATATTATTAGGAAAAACAAATTTATACCAAAAGAGCAAGCTCTCCTTGCTCTTTTGTAAAACCACTGCCAAAATTTCTCCTTTTGAGGCTATCCTAACCTCCGTTTTGAAAGTTCTACAAGTTTAATCTCTTCATACAACAATAATTATCTAAGTAATAACAATCAGACCAAAAAACATGAAAATATAAGAAAGGTTACTATACAGATTTCCTTTTCCTATCTTTTATCATCCTTTTCAACCAAATGGTTTAGCTATTGTCACAAAGGATGGTCTTTCAGGAATTATTGATGTTACAGGATGCCACATTGTTGAACCAAGGTATTATAATATTTCTACTTATAGTGAGGGAAGAACTGTTATTTGGGAAAGGGGAAAGTCATTTTTAAGACACAGGGCTCTATAGGTAGTATGAGACAAATTAAATATGAATCTAAAAAATATGCAGATTTTTGTTAGAAGTTAAAAGTTCTAGAAGGAATTTTGAAAAAATAAGTAGAATTATCTTTTAAGTAGTCTTAAATAATGAGGGGGACACAGATTGTGCTTTTAATCTTAAATTGTTTTGTAAATGATCAGTTCGCTCAATCTTTTGATGAAGCCATCATCCGGCAAGTAGCAGGATGCAATAAAAAGTGTAATTTTGTAAGGGCCATCAATATGAGGGAAGCTGAAAGTAGTCTCCAGGACCTTGATGCCTACAGCCATTTGATTATATCTGGCTCAGAAGCTTCTACCCTGGATGACATGGGCTGGGAGAAGCCCTTAGAGGCTATCGTGGCAGACTTTATAGCCCACAATAAAGCAATAATGGGGATTTGTTACGGTCATCAATTTCTTGTAAGAAGTATTATAGGAAAAAGTTTTATCAGGAAAGCAGAAAAACCAGAAATGGGCTGGGAAAAAATACAGCTACAGGATAATCTATTGTTCAAAGGTATCGAAAAACCAATAAGCATGGTGGCCCATTATGACGAGGTGTTTAATCTACCGGAGGAGTTTACAATAATAGCTACTTCTCCTAACTGTAATATACATGGATTTCAATACAAAGATCTTCCTGTTTGGGGAGTACAATTTCATCCAGAATATGCTTTAACAGAGGGCCAGGAGATTTTTGAAGTATTTTCTAAACAGGACAAAAATTTTGATGATTATTACATAAATCATCTAGAGAAGGAAAGTCAGCTCCTGCAAAACCCTAAGTTTATAAAAAATTTTTTAAGTTTTTAGCAAAAGCAAAAGGGAAAATCCAACAATAGGGTTTTTCTTTTGTTTTTTGGGATATAAATATATCATCTTCAGAATGAAGGGTTATGCGTTCAAAACAATAAACACACATATATATTAAACTTGATTAAAAAACATTGTCCTTCTTGCCGCAAATTGTTATAATTAAGTCATTACAATGTCTAAATATTTAAGAAAAGTATACTTGAAAGAAAATTTAAAGGAGGGGAGTCTAATAAAATGGAGCATAAAAAAACAATAAAGCGAGGTTCTATCAAAAGTAAGCTCATTGTGATGCCGTTAATTGTCGTATTTATTACATTAACAGCCATAGGTATTGTTTCTTCCCATTTGATGAGAGAAAGCTTACTGAATCAAATGCGGGAGGATGGTTTTTACATAGCCGAAGGGTTTATAGGAAGATTAGAAGATAATGCCAGAGCTTTAGAAACGATTCATACAATGCTGGAGGATAAGATTAGGATAACCGGAAGAACGATTGCAAGGAATCATAGTAGTTTAAATAATGAACTATTAAAAAAATTAGCAGAGGAATCTGATGTTGAACAAATAAACTGGTATAATTCAAACGGCGTGATTATCTATTCCACTATTGAAGACTATATAGGATGGACTGCGACTGAAGGACATCCTGTACATAATTTTATGTTAAGTGATAATCATGAGCTTATTGAGGACATTAGACAAGATACAGAGTCTGGAAACTACCTTAAATATGGTTATGTTAGGGGTGAGAATGGTACTTTTGCACAGGTGGGAGTAATAGCAAATCGGGTTCAAGAATTAACAGAAACCTTTAGTTATCAAAGGCTTGTGGAAGATTTAGCCACAAATGATGAAGTCGTTTATGCATTGTTGATGGATAGAAAACTAGAGGCTATTGCCCATAGCAATAAAGAAGAAGTAGGGATCGTGTTTAACGATGCAGGAAGTAAGTCCGCTGCAGTTGATGGTGTGCCTTATTCTCAGCAATGGTACTATGAGGCAGAGGGGTTACACGTTTATGATATTATCCATCCAGTTGTAGTACAGGGAGATTATATAGGTGCAGTTGCTATAGGTTTTTCCATGGAGGGTATTTATGCTGCAATTAATAGAAACATTCTTGTTATTGCTTTTTCAGGCGTGATAGCCTTTATGCTTTTAGGGTTCATTTTATTTACCATATCCAATGCTGCCATAAAAACAATTAATAAGCTAAAGGAACAAATGAATTTTATGGCATCAGGAGATTTTAGCAATGATGTAGCAGAGGATTTGATTAATAAACAAGACGAGCTTGGGGAAATAGCTGAAGCAATAAGATCGATGCAAACGTCTATAAGAGATATTGTTAAAAACGTCATAGATAAAGCGCAGCAAGTAGCTGCCTCTTCAGAACAATTAACGGCTACAAGCCAACATTCTGCTACAACCGCCAATGAAGTTGCTAGCACCATTGAGGAAATAGCAAAGGGGGCAGATCATCAAGCTAAGGATACAGAAGAGGGGGTTTTATCTATTACACACCTAGGAGAAATAGTGATGAAAAACAAAGACTATATCCAAGACTTAAATCATTCAACAGAAAGAGTAAATCAACTGAAAAATGAAGGTCTTGCTATCGTTAAGGACCTGGTAGAAAAGACAGATATCAGCAGTAAATCATCAGAAGAGGTTCAAAGAGTTATTATCAATACCAATGAAAGTGCTGGAAAGATTGCCAATGCCAGTGAAATGATAAAAAATATAGCTGACCAAACGAATCTACTAGCCTTAAATGCAGCAATAGAAGCAGCACGAGCAGGTGAAGCCGGCAAAGGATTTGCTGTCGTAGCAGATGAAATAAGAAAATTAGCAGAAGCCTCTACTGAATTTACTGAAGAGATAAGTTCTATTATTTGTGAACTTACTGAAAAGACATCCAACGCGGTAAAAACAATGGAAAAATTGGAAAAGATAGTGTTTTCTCAGGCGGAAAGCGTTAAAACGACAAACCATAAATTCGCTGGGATAGCAGAAGCTATGGAAAAAATGAAGGAAATGATTGATAAAGTTAGGGATTCTAGCAATGAAATGACCTATAAGAAAGAAGAGATTACTAAAGTACTAGAGAATTTATCAGCAATTTCACAAGAAAATGCAGCTGCAACAGAGGAAGCTTCGGCATCCGTAGAAGAACAAACTGCGGCTATGGAGGAAATTGCCAACTCTAGTGAAGAACTTGCCAAAATTGCAGAAGAATTGAATAAGCAGGTAGAACAATTTAAAGTATAAAATCTTAACAAAAAAAGGGAAACGTTGAGCTTATTGCAGAACGTTACCTTTTTTTGTTTGTTTAAATTAATGTGGATCTGAAAAAAATTCTACTTTTCCAGATTCAAGATGATATTTAGCACCGATAACCTTCAAAGTACCATTTTCTATAAAATGTTCTACGATAGGGCTTTTTTCTATTTCCTCTAAACTCTGTAGAATGTTTTCATCAGTAGCTTCTTCATACAAATCGTTTTCAGTAGTACCTGATGCCTTAACTTTTTCAACAGATGG
Organism: Clostridium formicaceticum; assembly: GCF_001854185.1. Taxonomy (NCBI): domain Bacteria; kingdom Bacillati; phylum Bacillota; class Clostridia; order Peptostreptococcales; family Natronincolaceae; genus Andreesenella; species Andreesenella formicacetica. Next base: position 4,298,225 of record NZ_CP017603.1, on the reverse strand, counting down.
TTGAATTTTTTCCACGATAGAACCTATACTACCAGGGGCTTCTCCTCCGTCTACTGTCGCTTTTACAGCACCGCACTTTTCGTGTCCCATAACAACAACAAGTGGGGTCTCAAGATGTTCAACAGCATACTCTATGCTGCCTAAAGCCACCGAGTCAATGACATTCCCTGCTACACGAACTACAAATAAATCCCCTAATGCCTGATCAAATATTACTTCAGGAGGAACACGGGAATCGGAACAACTCACAATAACTGCAAATGGATGTTGGCCATCTTTGGACAAATTCTCGCGCCTTGCAACACTAATATCCTTATCGTCGACTTTCATCTCTGAAAAGCGTGCATTTCCCTCCTCCAGTAATTTTAGTGAATTTGCTGGAGATACTTCTACTATCGTTTCAATGGGCTCAGGATTCCCAGAATTAGCTTCAGACTGCTGTGGTGTACATCCAAATAGCATCATTAAAGCAATTACAAGGATTGTAGAAATTATGTAGTTCTTTACTTTTTTTGTTTTTTCTAAATACATAGTTAATTTCTCCTTTCATTAGATGGAAGTATATCTTCCTAAAGAAATTATATGCTTTCTAAAGGAATAATCAAGGTTGATATATGCGCAAATTTTCTAAATTTTGGGCAATATATGTAAAAAATGTAATAAAATTACACTGTATATCTTTGTTTCAAGAAATAGCTTCTCTTATCTGTGACAAGCATGCTTATTTCTACTCCTAATATTTTATAAAAGATTCAATATACCTGGGAAAAATAGAGATATTTTAAGAAAAAAGAAGATATGGTGAAGCAGCAATAAAATATTGCTTATCGACTAGTAGGATATAAATTAATATGTAGTTATTTAATAGGAATAATTGTTTGATGAAATTTAGGTATAATAATATAATAAGTAAGATAATGGGTAAGTAAATAAATAGGATATATTTACTATAGAAAAGAAGTGATAAAGCATTGAAAAGAAGTATTAAATCAAAAATATTATTATTGTTTTTAGTGGTACTAGTTATATTTGCCTTAACAAGTCTATGGTCAAGTAAAAATTTTTTTACATTAAGTAATTCTATAGATGATATTATGCGTGCCAATTATAAAAGTGTTGTTGCAGCTCAAAATATGGTGGTAGCTTTAGAAAGACAGGATAGTGCGATACTATCCTATATGTTTACCAATGAAAATGAAACTTTTATTCATTTTAAGGAAAATGAAGTAAAGTTTTTAAGAGATTTGGCTATTGCAGAAGGCAATATAACAGAAAGGGGAGAAAAGGAAGTTGTTGAGGAGATTCATGATGCTTATGTGATTTTTTTAGAAAAAGTAAGGTTATTGAGTAATATTCAGTCTAATGAGGGCCAAGAAGCAGCTAAAAACTTTTATTTTAATAATGTATTTCCAGCCTTTGAAAGAGCAAAAGAGCTTTCAAGGAATTTGCAGTTATTAAATCAAGAGGCGATGTTAAGGTTAAAGGATCAAGCCCACAATACAGCTGAAAAAGCTACTTACTCTACCCTATCAATTGCATTAATTACAACGATTGTAGGGAGTATTTTAGCTTGGGTATCTATTCATAAAACCATTCAACCTATTCAAGAATTAATTGAGAAGGTTAAAAAAATTGCAGAAGGAGATTATGATCAACAAATTTATATAAAAGGTAGTGGTGAGATTTCCGTATTGGCTGATGAGTTTAATGTAATGGCTAAAAAGCTAAGTAGTTATGAACAGCTAAATATTAAACGATTAATGAAAGAAAAGAAAAAGGCGGAAGCTATTGTTGAGGGCATTAGCGATGGAATTATTGTTACGGATATCAATCATAAGATTACATTAGTAAATAGAGCTGCTGAAAAAATCTTTGGTGTTAAGGAAACCGATGCTTTGGAAAGACATTTTTTAGAAGTTGCTAAACATGAGGAAGTTTTTAAGATTATTGAAGAAGTAGAGAATGTACAAAAGAATACAGATAAAAAACCATTGAGGGAAGTTGCTATTTCATTAAGACAGAATGAAAAATACAAACACTATAGAATTCAAGTATTACCTATAGGAGATAAGTTTAAAGAGTTTATCGGTGTTGTAACATTGATTCAGGATATTACGAAACTAAAAGAAATTGATGAAATGAAGTCTGATTTTATCTCTACCGTATCCCATGAATTTCGAACTCCATTAACCTCCATGAGTATGGGAACGGGACTATTATTGGAGGGGATACCGGGGCCATTGACAGAGAACCAAAAAGAATTGGTTGAAGCTATGAAGGAGGATCAGGAGAGATTAAAAAATTTAGTCAATGATTTATTAGACTTATCAAGAATTGAGTCGGGAAAAATTGAAATGAATATTCGAGGAAATGAATTAAAAAAGATCGTTGAGGAATCTGTAAAAGCCTTTGAACATCAAGCAAAGGATAAGAACATTGAATTGTCCTACTGCATTGAAGAAAATCTTCCTTTAGTAAGGGCTGATTTTAACAAAGTAAGTTGGATTTTGATCAATTTAATCGGCAATGCCATGCGATATACACCTAGGGATGGCAGTGGCAAAATTCAGATAGAGGGAAAACGTACAGGAAGTATTGTTTTGGTTTCTGTTTCAGACAATGGTATAGGTATTCCTCAGGAATATAGAAAGAAGATCTTTGAAAAATTTGTTCAAGTAAAAGATAGAGAAGGAAATCCAACTGGTGGAACAGGTTTAGGATTAGCAATATGTAAGGAGATTATTGAAGCGCATGGTGGACAAATATGGGTAAAAAGCAAGCTTGGTAAAGGTAGTAGCTTTTATTTCACCTTAGCTATTGAAAAGTCTTAGAAACTGGGGAGATTTTGATGAGGAAGAGAATACTGATTGTAGAAGATGAAAAAAACATCGTATTAGGTCTTAGGATGTACTTGGAGAGCAAGGGATATGAGGTAATTATAGCTTATAATGGGGTTGAGGCAATCGATAAAGCGTTACAGACCTTACCCCATTTAATTTTGTTAGATATTTTACTGCCTAAAATGAATGGGTACCTCGTTTGCGCAGCTTTAAAGGAGGAAACCGCATTGGCCAGCATTCCCATTATCTTTATGAGTGCTAAAACAGAAGAAGAAGATATTAAAAAGGCTTATGAAATAGGGGGTATTGATTATATCGTTAAGCCGTTTACCCATACACAGGTACAAGAAATTATAGAAAAATATATTTAGAAGGAAGGAATAAAAATGATTAAAATTTTAATTGTAGATGATGAAAAAAATATTCGCCTCGCATTAAAGCAATGTTTGTTGGCTGAAAAATATGAGGTGGAAACAGCTGTGAATGGCTTAGAAGGTTATGAAAAAATTATGGCAGAGGATTTTGATGCAGTGCTTTTAGATATGAAAATGCCAGGTTTGACAGGAATTGAGGTATTGCAAAAGGTTAGAAGTGAGGGAAAAAAGGTTAGTATTATTATGATGACAGCTTATGGAACGATAGAAAAGGCTGTTGAAGCAATGAAGCTAGGTGCCATAGACTTTTTAAGTAAACCCTTTGCTCCGGAAGAAATCCGTATGATTATAAAGGATGTACTAAGTAGAGAAGAACTATCAGAAGAAGTAGTAGCAACTTATCATGAAATGGTACAGTATGCAAAAAAGAGTATATTAAGTGGAGATTATGAGAAGGCTAGAGAATTTTTAGGAAAAGCCATTTTGAAAAATACAGAAGCACCTGAACCACATAATTTATTGGGAATTATCTTTGAGTTCTATGGAAAAGTCAGTGAAGCTCAAAAACATTATCGTGCAGCTTTAGCTTTAGAGCCAACCTTTAGGCCAGCGCAACAGAATTTGGAAAGAACAGCGCAGTTTATCTATACACAACACGGCATGAATTTAGGAGATGGTAATGATGAAGAAGAATAATATGGAATATATTATTGTGGTTGGCTGTGGGAGAACAGGCTCTCATCTAGCCAATCTTCTTTCAAAGGCTGGGAAAAGTGTTGTGATTATAGATAAAGAAGAGAAGAAATTTGAAAAATTAAGTGAAGAATTTAGTGGGTTCATGTTGGAGGCGGATGCTATTGAAATAGATGTACTAGAACAGGCCAAGATAGCCAAAGCCGATGTTTTGATTACGGCAGCTGCTGATGACAGCACCAATATGATGATTGCTCAAGTGGCAACGAAGATTTATGAAGTGCCGTTGGTTTTAGCAAGGGTGATTGACCCTGCTGAAATACCAGTATATGAGGCTTTGGAAATTCAAACTATTTCTCCTACGATTTTGTCAGCACAGTTGCTTTATGAACTTATTATGGGTAAACATAAGGAGGAAAAATAATGAGGGTAATTATTGTTGGCGGTGGAAAAATTGTGCACTTCCTTACAAAGTCTTTTGTTTCGAAAGGGTATGAAGTAACGATTATTCATAATGATAAAGAATATTGTGGAAAGTTGGCGAAAAAACATCCTGACACAGTAGTAGTATGGGGAGATGGTGCAAATCCTCAGGTGTTGGAGGAGGCGGGAGCAGCCTATACCCATGCAATTATTGCTGTAACGCTAAATGATCCAGAAAACCTAGTGGTTTGCCAAGTGGCGCAAAAACTTTATCAGGTGCCCAAAACATTTGCCATGGTAAACGATCCAAGAAATGTTGATGTCTTTAAGCGTCTTGGCGTAACGACGGTGATCAGTACTGCACAAATTATTTCTTCCATGATTGAACAAAAAGTCTTTTTGGAGGATATTGTGAATTTGACTCCCATAGAAGAAGGGAAAGTAGCCCTGATAGAGCTAGAGGTACAAAAAGATTATCCAATTATGAATAAAACTCTTGCAGAACTAGACTTAACGAAGGATGCAGTAGTTGGATGTATTGTAAGGAGAGGAGAGGCTTTAATTCCGAGGGGAGATACCATGATCATGGAGGCAGATAGATTGATTATCCTTGCTCTACCGAGAAGTCAATCCCATGTTTTGCAAGCATTAAGCGGAAGGGTGGAGTAAAATGCTTTATCTAAAAATACTAAAGGAAAAATATAGTATGATTATAGGGTATGTTGGTATTATTTTAATTGGCTTGGGAATAACTTTGTTGTTACCTCTATTGATTTTACCAGCATATCCTCAAGAGATAGATACAGCAAAATATTTTTTAATTTCAGCGGTAATTACCGTTGCTATAGGATTTATTGCATCTAGAAGATTAAAAGCAGAGAAAACAACGAACCTGACCTTCCAGGAAGGCGGTATTATTGTTATTTTGTCATGGTTTATTACGGCACTTTTATCTACATTACCTTTTATCTTAGCAGGAATGCTAAACTTTACGCAAGCAACCTTTGAAACCGTCAGCGGTTGGACGACTACTGGTTTATCTGTAGTAGATGTAACTGAAGCGCCCAATACTTTTTTACTTTGGCGAAGTATTATGCAGTTTTTTGGTGGAGCCGGCATATCTGTTGTGATGGTTTCAGCAATTATTGGCCCTAATGGACAGGGGCTTTATAATGCTGAGGGAAGAACGGATAAACTACTGCCCAATGTGAGAAAATCAACAAAGTTAATTATGACAATATATAGTGGTTATGTTATTTCTGCAACGCTACTATATATTTTAGCCGGTATGCATTGGTTTGATGCCATCAATCATGCAATAGCCGCCTTATCCACTGGGGGTTTTTCAACCAGAACGGATAGTATAGGGGCTTATAATAGTCCTTTAATAGAAGCGCTTACTATTGTATTTATGCTTTTGGGTACAACAAACTTTGGGGTTCATTTTTTGCTGCTAAAAGGAGAATTTAAATCAGTACTACGAAATGGAGAAGTAAGAATTCTAGGGTTTTTGTTGGCTTTAACCATTCCAGTAGTAGCAATAGGAGCATTATTACCTCTTTATGGAACGCTTACTAAGAGTTTTAGAATCACTGCTTTTGAACTGATTTCAGCCTTATCAACGACAGGTTTTTCAACAGTGGGGTATCAAGCGTGGGCAACATCTGCTGTATTTATTATGATTGTTTTAATGATCATTGGTGGAGGCGTAGGGTCTACTGCTGGGGGATTAAAATTATATAGAGTATATTTATTATTTAAGTCATTATGGTGGGAACTAAAAGGTTATCTCTTACCGTCAAAGTCTGTTAGGCAGAATTATGTTTGGAGAAGCGAAGGAAAATATTATGTTGAGCAAAGCCATATTATTCAAACGGCTAATTTTGCAATGATTTATATGCTGACTTATGCTATTGGCGTCCTTATATTCTTATTTTATGGTTATCCTTTAAAAGAATCTATGTTTGAATTTGCATCAAGTTTAAGCACGGTAGGTCTTTCAATGGGTATTACTTCTCCTGATGCCCCGATAGGTATTTTGTGGACACAAATTATTGGTATGATGTTAGGTAGGTTGGAGTTTATCGTAATATTTTTCGCAAGCATTAAATTAATGAAGGATATTCGATTTATGTTTTTAGCTAAAAGGAAAACCAGTTCATAAAAAAGTATAGATAAAACCAAAAGAGGACTAGTAAGTAGATGGATTATATTCAACCATTTACTTACTAGTCCTCTTCATTACTATTAACTATATTGTTCACTGTATATTCTTTTTTCTAAAATTTTATTTTTAAAGCTTTCAAGATTGACTACAGAACCACCAATAACTAAAGTATCAGTAGATTTGAGTATATCATCAGCTTTAGGCAAAATATTGATATTGCCATTACTTTTAATAGCAATAATATTGATATTGTATTTTAAATTTATTTCCAAATCCATAAGTGTTTTATTGTGCCATTCTCTTAAAACCTTAACTTCGACTGCGCTATATTCGGAGGATAAGTACATAAGTTCGAAAAAACTACTGTATTTTAAGTTGTTGGCTAATCGTTGGCCCATTTCCTTTTCTGGAAGGATCACTTCATCTGCACCAACCTTCATCAAGATCTTGCCGTGAATTTCGTCATGGGCTTTCGCAATAATATGACGAATACCTAAAATTTTTAGATGCATAATAGTAGTAATGGAAGCATCTAAATCTGATGAAAATCCTACAATTGCAGTATCAAAATTGCTAATGCCAGATGTTTTTAAACTGTTTAAGCTAGTAGCATCTAATGATAAAGAAGTGCTAATTGCAGTAGAAATTTTATTGATTACTTCTATATTTTTATCTATAGCTATCACTTTATTTCCAAGTTTTTCAAGGCTATAGGCTAAGCCTTCACCAAAATGCCCCAGTCCAATAACAGCTACCTGTTTCATACCTATCATCCCTACCTATCTGTATAGATTGTTTTTCATAAAATGCATTAATACTGTATTTTTAGTTACATGGTAACATTATATCTAATACAATCTTTAATCCCAAATGACTATCTAAGCACTTTTATTTTTTATCCTATTAATAGGCGGCGATAAAATGAAATTAGCTCAACATTACATAGAGTTTTCTCTGTGTTCTTCCATTTTAGATTAGTAGTTTAATTTGAAGTGTTGAAAGCGGTACTATATACTTAGAAGATAAGACGATATAGTGGGTGAATCAATGAGAAGCTTAAAACATAAAATATCTTTAATTTATCTTATTTTAGTGTGTATCATTGCTGTGGTAGGGCTAGTTTCGGTTGTAAATCTTTATGGTTTAACAAGAGAAATTGAGGGTTTAATTGTAGATAACTATAATAGTTTAGAAACCATCAGTAAGATGATTGAGTCATTGGAAAGACAAGATAGTGCTATATTGATTTATAGTAATGGAAAAACAGAAATAGGTTTAAAAGGTTTCGAAGACAATATGGAAAGTTTTTATTTATATTATCATAAAGGTAAAAACAATATAACGGAGATAGGGGAGCAAGAAATAATAACATCAATAAACAAGCATTATATCGAATATATTGCCTTGTTTCGACAATTAGAAAAAATTCAAGCTACTGATTCTCCAGATGTGCTAATGGAATTTTACTTAGGGGAAATTACTCCTAAGTTTCTAGCCCTTAAGGAAGACTTGAAGGCGCTAGAAGATATCAATGAAACAGCTATGTTTCGGAGAAAAACCCAAGTAGTAAGAAATTCACAGGCTTCAACAAAGATAATTTTCCTTCTGTCAGTGATTTCTGTCATTAGTGGATTCGTTATTTCAAGATATTTAGCAGATAAATTTACTAAACCTGTTGAGCAACTTACGAAAGCCATGAGGCTAGTAGAAGCGGGGGATATAGATAAACAAATAGAAATTACTTCGAATGATGAAATAGGAATATTAGCTCAGGAGTTCAATAAAATGACAGAAAGACTGTTGGTTTTTGAAAAGAGTACTTTAGGAAAAGTAATCACCGAGAAAAACAAGTCTGTTGCAATTGTAAAAAGCATATCAGATCCATTGATGGTACTCGACAATAAATATAGAATTACCTTAATCAATAAAGCTTTTGAAGATTTCTTTCATATTAAAGAAAAAGAGGCTTACAATAGGTACTTTTTTGAAATTATTTATAAGGAAAATTTATATAATGATATCACCAGTATTTTTGATGATGAAATCTCAAAACATAAAGAAAATATCTTTTATTTTGAGTCTGATCATGGTCATTATTATTTCAATATTGTTGTCACAAAAATTATTGATACGGCTTCAGATAGGAAGGGCGTCGTTGTGCTTTTTCAAAATGTTACTGAGCTAAAAGAATTGGAAAAAATGAAAACCAACTTTATCTCAACAGTTTCCCATGAGTTTAAAACCCCTCTGACTTCTATTATGATGGGTACAAGCTTATTGAATGATGGTGCTATAGGAGATCTTAATGAACAACAAAGAAATGTATTAACTTCTATGGAAGAAGATTGTCAAAGCATGGCTAATTTGGTAGATGATTTATTGTACATGTCTAAAATTCAATCAACCAAAGCGGCCTATGATAAAAAGTATGTTTCAATTGCTTGTGTTATTCAACAAGCAATTAAGCCATTTTATCTTCAAGCATCTAGTAAAAAGGTAAAATTGTATACGGTAGTTCCCCAGGACTTGCCTAATGTATATATTGATCAAGAAAAAGTTACTTGGGTAATCAATAATCTTGTTATAAATGCTTTGAAATACACTGATGCAGGCGACGAAATAGCTCTTTATGTTGAAGAAAAACAAAAGAAAATTATTATCACTGTAAAGGATACAGGGATAGGCATACCGCAGGAATATGTAGGGAAAATTTTTGACCAATTTGTGCAAGTAGAGGATTCAGGCCTAGAAATTAGAGGCACTGGCCTAGGTTTATCTATTGCAAAGGATATTGTTGAAGCCCATGGAGGAGAAATATGGTGTGAAAGTACAGTAGATATTGGAAGCAGCTTTAGTTTTACTTTACCTCCAGATGTAACTTAGCAACAAATAAACAAAAAACTTCACTAGGCAAGGAGGATGGAAATGAGAAAGGTATTAATAGCTGATGATACAAAAAATATTAGACAACTACTAATTACCTGTTTACAGCATGAGGGTTATGATGTCACTAGTGTAGAGAATGGAGAAGAGGCAATAGAAGCATTTAAGAAGGGGAACTTTGACTTAGCTTTTATAGATATAAAGATGCCTAAGATCAGTGGAACAGAGGTCCTACGCCAAATTCGCAGCATAGGTATAAAAACTCCAGTAATCATTATTACAGCATTTGCAACTGTAAAAAATGCTGTAGAATGCACACAAATGGGGGCAGTAGCCTATATGCAAAAACCCTTTACCACCAATAGGATAAAACAAGTATTACAAGAAGTTATCAATGAGAACAAATCCTTAGAAAGTCTTTTGGAGATTGCGAAGAATAAACTTTCCAATAATCTTATGGAAGAGGCTTTAACTATTTTGAAGAAGGCTTTGTCCATTGACCCTGCTTGTGCCAATACTTATTATTTACTGGCTAAAGTATATGAAAAAATGGGAAATCTTCATGAGGCAAAACACTTTAGTGAGGTTTATAAATTATTTCAAGAAGAAAGCGAATGAAGGATTTTTGCAAAGGTAGTTCTTAAAAAATACAATGGGTTTTATTAACTTCTAAAGGAAAATTTGTTATAATTATAAATTATACAGGCATAAGAAATATCTAGAAAATAAGTAAGCATACTAAATAAGGTATAGCTTTATGCTATATCAGACGAACAAAGGAGTGGAAGTATGGAATATAAGCAGTTTGGAAACAAGTACATCATAAGAATGGATAAGGGAGAAGAAGTTGTTCAGACCCTTAAAGAGTTTTGTCAAAGCCATAAGATTACATTAGGATGGGTTAAAGGTATTGGCGCAGTAAACAAAGTAACTGTAGGTTTGTTTGAAACGAAAACAAAAAAATATCATAGTACTGAATTAACAGGAGACTATGAAATTACTAGCCTTTTAGGGAATATCTCTACGATGAAGGGAGAGACCTATCTACATCTACATATTAATTTGTCAGATGATGAATATAAAACCTATGGAGGACACTTAAACCTTGCTATAGTAAGTGCTACTGGTGAATTTATGGTGGAGGCTGTTGAAGGAAATGTAGATCGCGCTTTTAGCGAAGAGATAGGACTAAATTTATACAAATTTGACTAATCCTTATGGCAGTTTTTTTCAATTATTACTGTTGCGATAGAGGATTTTTCCCCCAGTGTTTTTAAAAATATTGGGGGAATATTTACATAAGATTCAATTTAATGAAAAATTTAGAATTTTATGTTGACAAAAGAAAACGTTTCATATATTATGAAAACATAATTTAAGCGACAAAGTCATTGGCAGTCTAAACACGAAGAAAGGAATGTGCTTGATTTGGAAGAGGGCTATATTAAATCAATTCTTAGAGGATTATCGGTTATAGAGGTTCTTGGAAAAGAGAAGGAACTGGGTGTAACTGAGTTAGGAGATGCGCTGGGTTTAAATAAAAGTACTGTATTTAGCATTATAAAAACATTAGAATTTGCTGGATATCTTTATAAAAATCCTAAAACAGGGAAGTATAAATTAAGTTTAAAGTTATATTCCATTGGACGTGAAGCTTTTAATCATTTAGATATTATTGAAGTGATAAAACCTTATTTAGAAAAACTATCAAATAAATATCAAGAAACCATCCACTTAGTAGCAGCCGATAGGCGTGAAGTTGTATATATAGATAAAATAGAAAGCAACCAGTCGGTGAGGATTTGTTCAAAGGTGGGGGAAAGGTTACCCATGCACTGCACTGGTGTAGGAAAGGCTATACTTGCTTATCAATCAGATAAGGAGATAGAAGAATATATAAGGGAAAAAGGGTTAACAGCGTATACAAAAAATACAATAACAGAACCAGAAAGCTTTAGACAAGAACTTAAAAACGTTGTAAAGAATGGTTATAGTTTAGATAATGAAGAGGTAGAAGAAGGTTTGTTTTGTATAGCCGCTCCTATTTATAACTTCGACAAAGAAATTGTTTACGCCATCAGTGTATCTGGACCAAAATTTAGAATGACAGAGGATAAAGTGAAAAACATCGTTAAAGATGTTAAAAATACCTGTAGAGAGATTTCTCAAAAACTAGGATATATGTAATTATTTTTTTGCCTATTACTATGAACGTAGTGCGATATTATCGCACTGCAAAAGATGCCTATTTATATAGGGATGAAAGTTTTTTTAAAATATTTTTTGTAGAGTTTAAAAGGTTTTATAAAAAAATAGGGTATAGAAGCATTTTTTTTACAGAATAAACTGAACGTGGTGCGATAATATCGCACAATATGTTGTGTTTTTATTTACTATACATTAGTGTTAATTTAAATCACAATCTTCCATAAAGAGCCTTTTGGCTTTTCGGGGGGAGTGGCAGCGTTTAGGGGAACTTAGTTTCTAAAATAAGAAAAATAAAAAAGGAGGGACTATCTTGAAAACAAAGGTAGCTATTATTGGTCCAGGTAATATAGGAACAGATCTTATACATAAAATATTGAGAAAAGAAAATTTAGAATTGGTCCTGGTGGTAGGAATAGATCCTCAATCAAAGGGTCTTCAGATTGCTAGAAAAAATGGTATAGAAACATCCTACAAAGGAATTGAAGCAGTATTAGAAAGAGATGATATTAAAATTGTGTTTGATTGTACAGGGGCAAAATATCATCTGCAACATGCTCCCCTTTTAAAAGAGGCAGGAAAAATTGCTATTGACTTGACGCCTGCAGCTGTTGGGCCCTATGTTGTGCCTAGCGTTAATTTAGAGGAGCATCTGGCATCCCCCAATATCAACTTAATTACCTGTGGTGGGCAAGCAACGATTCCGATGATTAATGCTATTAGTAATGTAACATCCATTGCTTATGCGGAAATTGTTGCAACAATTGCCAGCAAAAGTGCTGGATCAGGAACCCGTCAAAACATAGATGAGTTTACAAAAACAACTACCAAGGGAATAGAAATTGTAGGTAAGGCGAAGAAGGGGAAAGCAATCATCCTATTAAATCCAGCAGAACCTCCAATTATGATGAAGAATACCATCTATGTCTTAACGGAAGAGGAGAATCCTAACAAAGAAGCAATCGTTCAAGCTATTAAAGATAGAGAAAAAGAAATACAAGCATATATACCGGGATATAGGGTGAAGGTAGGGCCTATCGTTGAAGGAAATAAAATTACTACTGGCATTGAAGTGGAAGGTTCAGGGGATTTTCTACCAAAGTATTCAGGAAATCTTGATATTATTAATGCAGCAGCAGCGGCTATTGCAGATAAATTAGCAGAAAAGGGAGTGGCGAAGTAATGAAAAAAATATGGTTAACGGACACAACATTAAGAGATGGTAGTCACTCAGTGTCTCATCAATACAGCATAGATCAAGCTGTAACAATTGCTAAAGCTTTGGATGATGCTGAAATTGACATTATTGAGATTAGTCATGGAGATGGTCTTGCTGGTTCATCCCTACAGTATGGTTTTAGCAAAGCAACGGATAATGATTTGATTAAAGAAGTATCTGGCGTGATAAAGAACAGTAAACTTGCAGTTTTGATCCTCCCAGGTATTGGCACCTCAGCAGATTTAGAGATAGCTAGAAAATATGGCGCAGAGGTTGCTAGGGTGGCAACCCATGTAACAGAGGCAGATGTTTCTCAACAACATATTAAGGTTGCAAAAAGTATGGGCATGAAGACTGTAGGCTTTTTAATGATGGTTCATATGGCACCTGTAGAAAATCTGGTGGAACAAGCAAAGCTTATGGAAAGCTATGGTGCTGATATTGTTTATTGCACTGACTCTTCAGGTGCATTACTGCCTGATGGTGTGAAAGAAAGAATTACTGCTCTTAAAGAAAATCTTTCAGTGGATATTGGATTTCATGCCCATGATAACCTTAACTTAGCAATTGGCAATAGTTTAGCTGCTATTGAAGCAGGGGCTACTTATGTAGACTGTTCCTTAAATGGTGCGGGAGCAGGGGCAGGAAATGCTAGAACAGAGTCATTGGTAGCAGTACTAAAGAAGAGTGGTTATGAAACAAATGCCGACCTTTACAAGACCCTAGATACAGCAGAAAAGGTATTTAGAAAGATTGTGCCAGAAGCGACAAGACCAAATGATTTAACCTTGATGTTAGGCTATGCAGGTGTATATTCTAGTTTCTTACTCCATACCTATAAAGCCGCTGAAAAGTTTCATGTAGATCCAAGGGAGATTCTTGTGGAATTAGGAAAAAGAAAGGTTGTTGGCGGACAAGAGGATAGCATTATTGAGGTAGCCTATGAAATGAGTCAAAAGAAGTAATAGCTATATTTTCATCACTTTAAACAGGCTCAAACAGTAAAATATTGGATAAATCCCCCCTTAAAGCAGATGTGGATAAAACCATGAAAAAGCTACTTTAAGGGGGGTTATTATATTGCGTAAGGATAGTATTTGGTATTAAAGGTAATTAAGCATAAAGAAAAATTATTCCTTTTGAAAAATTATTTATTATCTACGTTGACAGTACTAAATGAATATGATAATATTTAGTCATAAGTTTATATAAACAAACAACATTCGTATATACGAACAAAATGAAGGTTGATAGGGTATACCCGCTATACTAAATAAAAGAGATTGAAGCTCTTAAAATCAACAAGTTTTTTACAGGAAAACAAAATATCTTTCAAAAAGAACATGAGAAGCTTTTGTGGAAACATTGATGAAAGAAAAAAAGTACATGGAATTATTAAGGAAAATACCCAATAAAAATTATTGTTTTCTGAAAACGTTAGTCAAGTATTTTTAGAGCAGAAGTGGCGCAAGAGAAGATTCAATCATAAAGTTTATGAAAACGAATTCTCAAGCAGGATCTATTAAAGTGAAGAAGCTGGTATTGTCTATCTGCTATTCTACAATGAAACAAAACCTACATTAAAATTTAAGGAGGAGTAATGTTATGATTATGAAATTTCTAAAAAAAGTGCCTGCTGGTATGATGATTGTACCTATGCTTATTGCATCTCTCATCAATACTTTTGTTCCACAAATAGTACAAATTGGTTCTTTTACAACTGCTGTTTTTACTAGTGCTGGTGCAGCTACAGCTATTGGGATTCAGTTGTTTTGTCTAGGCACAACATTACAATTTAAAGAAATGCCTAAGGTTTTTAAAAGAGGCGGTATCTTACTTATATCAAAGTTTATCATCGGTGCAGCGATTGGTATTGCAATTGGAAAAATCTTTGGTATGGCTGGTGTTTTAGGATTAACTACATTATCTGTAATCAGTGCGGTAACAAACAGTAATGGTAGTGTTTATCTTTCTTTAATGAATACCTACGGAGACGAGACAGATTGTGCGGCTATGGCTCTACTAGCCCTGAATGATGGTCCCTTTTTCACATTAGTTGCTCTTGGTGCTTCAGGTCTTGCAAATATTCCGCTTATTTCTCTTTTAGCAGCTGTAGTACCTATTATTGTAGGTATGATTTTAGGTAACCTTGATACAGAGTTAAAAGATTTCTTAGCTCCTGCTGGAAACATTCTTATACCTTTCGTAGGATTTGCTTTAGGAGCTGGTATCAACATAACAAATATCGTTAAAGGTGGACCACAAGGAATTCTTCTTGGTTTAATGTGTACTTTAATAGGAGGAATTTTCATCTTAATTTGTGATAGATTTATTGGAGGTCGTCCAGGATATGCTGCATGGGCTGTGTCAACAACAGCTGGAAATGCGGTTGCGGTTCCAGCTGCAGTAGCGTTAATCGATCCAGCATGGGAGCCATATGTAGGCACAGCTACAACACAGGTTGCAGCAGCGGTTGTAGTTACTGCAGTATTAGTACCATTTATAACTGACTGGTGGGCGAAGAAATATGGATGCCCTAAAATCCCGCTAACAGATCAAAAAACTGGAGCTTAGGGGATATAGCAAATTTATAATAGAAAAAACTGTTTTAAATCCATTATATAAAACTAAAATTCAAGAGGAGTGAAAATCAATGGGTAATGCTTTAATTATCAACGAAAAAGATAACGTGGCAGTGTCAATTGAACCAATTACAAAAGGTACAGAAGTTAGCTGTAAGATGAATGATGGTTCTATCATAACAGTCACAGCTTTAGACGATATTATAATTTATCATAAACTTGCTACAAAGGACATTGCAAAAGATGAACCGGTTAGAAAATACGGTCAATATATTGGTGTTGCAGCTTGTGATATCAAAGCTGGTCAGCATGTACATGAGCATAATGTAGTGAGCAAGAGAGAAAATTCCTAACAATAAACTATATAATTTAGGGGGACCTTTAAAATGAATTTTTATGGATATAAAAGACCAGACGGTAGAGTCGGTGTAAGAAATCATATTTTAATTTTACCTGCAAGTATTTGTGCATCAGATACAACTAGAATTGTTGCATCTCAAGTAGAAGGTGCTGTTACTTTCAACAATCAAAATGGATGTTCCCAGGTGGAGGGAGATCAACAGCTTACAATGGATGTTATGGCGGGTTTTGCTGCTAACCCTAATGTTTATGGTACTGTTATTGTTTCTCTTGGCTGTGAAAATTGTCAGATGAATTTAGTTGTTGATGCCATCAAAGAAAGAACCAATAAACCTATGGAAACTTTCATTATTCAGGAAAATGGTGGTACATTAACAACAATTGAAAGAGCAGTTCGTGCTGCTAGAAAAATGGCTCAGGAAGCAAGCATGCTTAGAAGAGAAGAATTTCCTATTTCAGAGTTAATTATTGGTACAGAGTGTGGTGGATCTGACCCAACAAGTGGTTTAGCTTCAAATCCACTCATTGGAGAATTGAGTGATAGATTAGTAGCGCATGGAGCAACCTCTATTTTATCAGAAACAACAGAGCTTATTGGTGCTGAACATCTTCTAGCTGAACGTGCTAAAACACCAGAAGTTAGAGATAGAATTTATGAAATTGTTTATAGATATGAAAAAGCATTACAGTCAGTGGGTGAAGAAGTTAGAGAAGGAAATCCATCACCTGGTAATAAGGCAGGTGGTCTTACAACCCTTGAAGAAAAATCACTTGGATGTATCCACAAGGGTGGCCATACTGAGATTACTGCTGTATATGACTATGCTAAGCAGGTAAGTGAAAAAGGTCTTGTAATCATGGATACGCCAGGAAATGACCCTTCTTCTGTAGCGGCTATGGTTGCTGGTGGTGCTCAAATCATTGTATTTTCAACTGGAAGGGGAACACCTACAGGTAATCCAATTTCACCGGTTATCAAAATAACAGGAAATAAGATTACTTTCGAAAATATGATTGATAACATTGATATAGATGCCAGCCCAGTAATCTACGGACCACAGACGATGGATGAATTAGCAGATGCTTTCTTAGAAGAAGTTATCGAAGTAGCTAATGGTAAGAAAACAAAAGCTGAATCATTAGGTTATACAGAAATAGCGATTGCAAGACTATGTAACTACGTATAAACAAATTTAAGTACAAGCAGACTTTAAATTTATGGTCTGCTTGTATTGATTCATAATTAAAGGAGTTGAATTTAATGAAAAAAGCAAGCTTTTTAACACCGGTTGTAACAGCCTTTGATGCAAACGGGAATTTAGATATACAAGCAAATAAAAATATTTTTGATCATCTTATTAACGGCGGTGTGGATGGTCTAGTGATTATGGGTAGTACAGGTGAATTTTTTACTATGACTACAGAACAAAAGAAAGAACTAATCGACTTAGCTGTAAATTATGTCAATAAAAGAACAAAGGTTTATATTGGCACCAGTTGTATGTCAGTTGAAGATACTATTGAGCTTTCAAATTATGCTATTGAAGCAGGGGCAGATGCCGTAATGATCATTAGCCCTTACTACTTTTCACTTTCAGATGCAAGTGTTGAATTATTCTATGATCAGGTTGCAGAAGCAGTAAAAGGAGATATTTATCTATACAATTTTCCAGCGAGAACAGTACATGATTTAAGTCCAGAAGTTACCCTTAATCTTTTAAGAAGGCATAAAAACATTATTGGGTTTAAAGATACAGTTACTGAAATGGGGCATACTAGAAAGTTAATTACAACGATACAGGAAGAATTTCCAGATTTTATTGTATTATCAGGATTTGATGAAAACTTTGCTCATAATATTCTTTCTGGCGGAAGCGGTTGTATTGGTGGGCTTTCTAACATTTATCCAGAAATTTTTGCAGCATGGGTAAAAGCAATTAATGCAAGAGACATGGAAAAAGTATCAGAAATTCAGAAAATTGTCGATAAGCTGATGGACTTATATAATATTGATACACCATTTATTCCTATAGTAAAGAAGGCAATGATACTAAGAGGGGTTGAAATGCAAGATTATTGTACAGCACCTTTTATCCAAGCAGATGAGCAAAAAACAGAAGCGATTAAAGCTATTATGGATGAAGTAAAATTTATCTAATTTATCCTTAAGCACTACATCCTGGAAGTAAATGAGAAAATAATCGTTAATAAAGCTTAGTGTTTTAAAATGACATTTGAAATATAAAATATAAAATAAAGAGAAGCTATCATTGATATCTGATAGTTCCTCTTTGTGTTTTTGCATAGAGATAAATAAATTATTGCATGCTGTTTTTTCTTATGCTCATAAACTATTTATACTGGTCTTCTTTTTTTGAAACTTTGTTTATGAGCATACATTTTTTTATCCACCAATTCAATAAGTGCATCAACGGAAGGCTCTTTTTGGGAATCCACTTGAAGTATTCCATAGCTAAAAGATAGACTATAGGGGTTTTGATTCTTTTCGTTTTGTATATTAATTTTTTTTTGGATTCTATCAATGATGGCTTCAACATTTTTAGAAGTACATTTGGGGAAAATAATGAGAAATTCATCTCCACCCAGTCTGCAAAGTATATCATATTCCCGTATTTCTTCTTTAATAGAATTGCATAGTAAAACTAAGAGATCATCCCCCTCTGTGTGTCCATAGTTATCATTTACAAATTTTAAATCATTAATGTCAAGATAACAGATGGAAAAGACTTCTCCACTTCTTTTTGTTATTTTTATTAAATTGTCAAGCATAGATAGCCCCATCCCTCGATTGTATGCACCAGTGAGGGTATCTATAGCAGCTAAATATCGAAGTTTTTCCTCAGCTTTGACACGATTTTCGATTTCCTGTTGTAGGTCGTCTTGAATGCGATGCAAATACTCCTGCTGTCCGTCACTAATCTTTACAATTTTTTCAACTTCTTTTAGTAGTTTAGCAAATTGCCCAACAAGAAAGCAGTACTGTTCAAATAGTGGATTTTGATTATAAATATTGCTATGAATCACTTCCTCTGCCTTTTTTAAAATAAGTTCTTCTGATTTAAATATACTATGCTTTTTATCTTTCATGCGATTACCTTCTTCCCAATATCTATGTTCCTATTGCATTTTAAATGCTATCAAAGAAATATCATCACGTTGCGATTCATCCTTCATATATTCTTCCAAGGTCTTTTCAAAGATAGCTTTCATCGATGGCATAGAGGAGACATCACATTTTTCTATAAGTTGGTGGAAACGTTTGGTTCCAAAAGGATAATTCTTAGGGCCACCGTTCTGGTGCAGGAAGCCATCTGAAGTAAGTATAAAGACATCTCCTTCTTTTATGGGCAGTACAACATTGGACAAATTTGCATCTAGGTTTGTGACATGATACCCGACACTTTTTTTAGATCCTTTGAATATCCGTAATTCTTGCGGGTTTTTTATATATAAATCTATTTTTGCTCCTGCATAAATCAATTGGGATTTGTTTTTTATGCAGCATATAGCAATATCCAAGCCATCATCCGTAGCCTGGGTATTACTATCCTTATGTAAAGCTTGTTTTAAGCGTTGATGCAGCTCTTTAAGGATAATTTCCGGATTATCTTTATTTTGGGTATCGATAATATTGTAAAGGATAGCATTTACTGTCATGGTCATGAGTGCGCCTGGTACGCCATGACCAGTGCAATCACCTACCGCCAATACAATGGTATCTTCAACTTCCTGTAGCCAATAGAAATCACCGCCCACCACATCTCGAGGACGCCAAATGACAAAGTACTCTTTAAAAATTCTTTGTAAATCCTTCTTGGAGGGAAGAATAGATTCTTGCATTCTCTTAGCATAATCAATGCTATCCATTACTTTTACGTTGGTTTCTTTTAGCTCCTGAGTTCTTTCAGTTACTTTTTTTTCTAATTCTTTGTTTAGTAATATTGCTTGTCTATAAGGATTGGCTATTTTCTTAGTTATTATATAAAACACCGTCACAAAAAACAGTAGTACCAATATAATTGTTAAAGTTGTACTTGTTCTAAGTGAAGCAATTAAAGAAATGCTTTCAGACCTCGGTAATTGATAGTACAATATCCAGTCACTTGAATGAAGGGTGTAAAAAGCATAATCAATCATTTCGCCGTCAATGTTTTTGTATTCAGATACAAAATAATCATCTTCATTGTTCAGGATTTGATTTTGCATTTGATTGATGACTTCATGAGGAAGAAATTCTCTAACATTTTTTCCTCTATTATCAAGATCATCTGATAGCTTGATAATATTATTTTCATCGATTAGCCATAGATTACTCTTTTCTCCAACTTTGAATTGTTGAAATTCTGAAGATATTTCACGAAGACTTAATCCCACACCTGCGATACCTAAAGGAGCATCAGTATTTCCAACCAAGGCATTTACAAATAAAAAAGTATCATTTAACCCTCTATTAAAATCTACATTCAGTGATATTGGCTTTTTTGAAGTGAGGGTGTCATAAAACCAAATATCAGCTGGATTTTCTTTTGACAGTATCATCAAATGGGTGTTATGGATGTTTGAATGCGTACTATCTGCAAAATAATAATGATGGGTTTGCGTACTAGCAATAAACGTACTGTCATAATCATAAGAAACAGCAATATCCTTCAACCTATTTAAAATAATCTCTCCTTGGTCCATATGCATCTCTGCATTCATTAACCATTCATGATTATAAGGGTCTTTTGCGATAATATAGGAGGTTTCCATGGCCCGCTGGATTCTGCCTTCGATTTTTTCAGACATAGACTTAACAATAAAAATAAGATCTTGTGACTGGGTTTTAGCTATTAAGGCATTTTTTGTACTGTTATAGCTGAGAATACCAGTGATGATAACAGCCAAAGATATCAGAATACTGGCTAACAGTACAATTCTAAATAAATTTTCAGTGAGTACATAGATATAGCCTTTGCCTATGGTATTTGATTCCCTGTTCTTTATCATGAACGATTGACCTCCATAGCATTAGTTAGTATCTTCTGCTGGTATAAAGAGAAAAGGTATGTCAACATCCTCCATTAAATCTTGCCCCATCTCATAATCAAAGCCATTCTCTTCATCATAAATCCAATGGATGATTATTTTTTTACCTTGAAGATAAGCTTTGTTAAGCTTTTCTATTAAGACAATTAGACACTTAGTACTACTGGTGTTGATGTAGGATAGGAAAAATTCTGCTATTGTTTCTTCTTCTTCAACTTTAGCAAAATATTCATCTAACCATTTATAAATAGGCTCATATACGTTATAGGCATTTTCCGGATAAGACTGACCTTCAAACACTAATTTTTTTTCATCATAATCTAATGCTACGTAGGGTGTGCTTTTTGTACCTTCAACAATATATTTATTCATAATATTCACCTCACACAGAGACTGTTAATGTATAAAATGATAAAGTCTCATTTATTTTTTCAAAATGATATTCAATAGGCCTAGATGCTTTTCTTGCAATCTGCACCAGGCCAAGACCTGCTCCTCCTGTCTCTTTGTCAATCTCTGTTCTCATTACTTCTTTATAGTGACGTTTTAGGGATTCCATATCCAAAGATAGTATTTTATCGAGTTTTTCTTTTAAATTTTCTATATCGCTATTAAAAATAATATTTCCAGAATTGACGCAGTATCCATGCTGGGTTTTGGTAATTGCGATAACACCTGATCCAGAAACCATGAAATAATCTTCTTCTGTTTCTTTTGACTTAAGATAATTTCTTATGTTTTGAGCTAACTCAACAAAGGTAAAAAATGCTGCACTGACTTTTCCTTTCGTTACCTGTTGGTCTAATAATCTTAGCCTTAAAGCATCCCCTAGTTCTTCGATCAATCCCTGGGAAAAGGTTCCTGAAAAAATTAATTCAATATTAGACTCCTTCAACTGCTTTTGGAGCCTATAAATATTGTTGCTTTCCATCAGTTTTCCTCCTTTTATTCTAAGCAAGGCATCAAATTTTCTATCCGACAAAAAATAACCAAAAATTACAAATTCTTATTTTATTATATAAGAGAATTTAAATAAAGTCTACATGGTGAGAAGGTAAATTGCTAGATCTTTGTAAAGGTATAAAAGATAATATAGAAAAGGAGAGAATAAGAAAAAAAGAAAAAAAGTCCAGTGATTTGCCTTTGACTTTGGAAGATACCTAAATTTTGCTGTCATGAGTACCACTGGGTAATTTATGATAGAAGTTATTGAGGAAAGTATGGATGGGGATGTTCAAGAAATAATAAATTAGAGTCTGCATAAGCTTGAATAAATTTATTGTTCTTTACGTTTGAAATTGCTGGATTGATATCTAGCTGGTATTTCAGGAGGTGGAGAAGGGGGACCAGCGAGAGGATGTCTAGGGGCATGGACAACAGTAATGCTGCTCAGGATAACTTCTTTTTCTAATAAATGACCATTTTCATCATACCTTTCACGGATTTCTGCCCTTGGAACTACTACGGTTACTTCATGAGGAATTTCTGGACTAGTGATTCGCTGCATTTTAATGTATAAGCCATTCAATGTTACTTGAATAGAATCCGATTGACTTTCCTTTTTCTTTAAGAATTTAGATAAAACATCTTTAACAGACACAGTACTTCCTCCTTTGATTAAAGTTTATTCTACTGAAGTATAAAAAGTGATAGGTTCTTAAAAATATATGGAAGGAAATTCGTAGGAGGAAGCACTGCAGATCTAAACAATAGGAAATAGATAGATATTTACCTTAGAAAAAGTAGAAATATTCTACTGGATAGATTAACATTTTTATGCATATAGCTATAAATAAAATCTTATATGATATATTATTATTATAAAATGTTGAAGAAAAGAGGTGTTTATGATGAAAGCGTCTAGAAAGAAGACCTTTGATACAATAATAGCTTTAAAACCTGTTGTCTGGATAAATGATGCTACTGATAGAATTTGAGGAAAGTCCCTTTCTATTTAGTAGCATCATTCTGAAAGCAGAAGAGGATATTTATTTTGGCGATAATTCAGTGACAGTAAAAACTTTCCCTGAATGAAGAGCCATCTTATATACCAGCAAGCTCAAGCTCAGTTGCTGCCTCCTTCATGCCTTCAATTGTCCAAAGAATGACTGTATCTAAATCCATAGCTATCATTTCACAGCCAGCAAGAATAACTTCACGATCTACACCAGCGGCAAAACTTTTTGATTTAAACTTCTTCTTTACTGACTTAACTTCAAGTTCTAATATACTTTTATCTGGTCGCATTAAAACTGCCGCCGTTATCAATCCTGTAAGTTCATCGATGGCATATAATACCTTTTCCATTTTGCGAGTAGGCTCTACATCAATACAGATATTCCATCCATGAGAGATTACTGCATGAATGATATCATCATCAACCCCTTCTTTTTCCAGAATTTCTTTGCTTTTGTGACAATGTTCATCTGGATAGAGCTCGTAATCAATATCATGTAGAAGACCAACAATACCCCAATATTTCTCATCTTCATTATTTTTTCTAGCAAAATAGCGCATTACAGCCTCTACAGCAAGACCATGGATAATCAATGACTTGCTTTTATTGTACTTTGTTAGTAATTCATAAGCATGTTCTCTGGTTATCATAAGTTAAACCTCCTTAAAATTTTAAATTGCGTCATATGAGTAATGGATGAGTAGGACAAATCTGGCAATTTCTGTGCCTGCATTATAGTAGCAGTGGACTGTATCGGCATTAAATTTAATGGCTTGTCCCTTCTTTACTTTGTCCACTTGATTTCCATGCTCAATGACGATTTCACCGTCAAAAACGATGATATACTCCAACGTACCTTTGGGATGTGGTTCACCCAGTGCTTTGCAGGTTGGTTGAAGTGTCATTTCATACATTTCAAAGTTTCTCTTTGAGTCAAATGGAAAAAATGGTGAGCATTCATAAAGCCCATCATCGCTTATCATCAGTGCTATTTGACTTTTATCAATGACACGCGTTTCTACTTCTGGTAACTCGATAAGTACGGAGAAGGGAACTTTAAGGCCATTTGCAATTTTCCACACGGTTGTAATGGTTGGATTAGCATCACCACGTTCAATTTGGCCTAGCATGCTTTTGCTTACCCCAGTAACTTCTGCTAATTTTTCAATTGTCAGGTTTCTAGAATTCCGAATTCTTCTTATATTTTCTCCTACAGCTGCATTAATCATTAAAAGAAACCTCCATTGACTAATGTTCAATATAGTAATTAAAAAGTTTAATATATTGAAAAAAGTATTATAAAATATATTACACCAACATAAATATTATGTCAAGAAAAACTTGAAATATAGCAACGAGAATGTAAAATGTTGGGATTTGTGTTTTTTAAAATGAGATTTTTTGTGATACAATACTTTAAAAGATAACCAACCTATCGATGAAGTAAGAACCTCTTACTTCTGCAAGTGGTGAGTACCTTCAAAAGGAGTGAAGACAGATGTATAAAATATTAATTATTGAAGATGATCCTACGATATCTTCTATTATTGAGGAAAAACTAGAGAAATGGGGGTATAAAACTTCACGGGTTCAGGTGTTTCATGATATACTGGGGGATTATACCTCTTTTGAACCTCATCTTATACTCATGGACATTAACTTACCCTATTATGATGGGTTTTATTGGTGCGGGAAAATTAGGCAGCTATCTAATGTTCCTATTATTTTTATATCCTCTAGAGATACAGATGGGGACAAGATACGGGCTATTTCACAAGGGGGAGATGACTATATTGAAAAGCCTTTTTCCATGGATCTACTGATTGCCAAGGTACAGGCTATACTGCGGAGAGCCTATTCCTATAGCGACCAAACATTGAATATACTACAGCATAAGGAGATGCTATTGGATATAGAACATCTAAAAGTATTCTGTGGCGAAGAAGCAGCAGCCCTTACACGGAATGAGGGGAAAATATTGACGATGCTGATTAGAAATCATGATAAGATTGTAAGTCGCACACGTTTGATGAAGGCGTTGTGGGATGATGAGAGTTTTGTGGATGATAATACCTTGACTGTTAATATAAATCGCTTACGCAGAAAATTACAAGCCATTGGTTTAGAGGGGTATGTGAAGACCATTAAAGGAGAAGGGTATAGATTAATATGAACTTTATAAAGTATTTAAAAGAGCGATGGATCACTTATGGTTTTATCACGATTGCCTTTGTTTTTTCTGCTGCAATTTATAAATTGGATACAAGCTTTAATATAACAGCATCAAATGCCAACTATATTTTAGCAGGATGGCTACTGATGTTTGCAAGTTTCATCATGATCGATTACAGCGTATTCAATTATCGTGTAGAAAATTTCAAAAAGTATTGTCGTTTAAACGCTTCTTCGGAGGATATGGAGGATTTCAACTATCCTCTAGATAAGGAATATGCTGAATTGATATATAATATAGCCACCCAATATGAAAAGTACAAGTTGGATATACATAAGAAATCATCAGAGGAATTGGAATTTATTACAAAATGGCTTCATGATGTTAAGGTCCCTATTTCTGCAGCAAGACTGATATTAGAAAACCATGAAAATGATATTTCAGGTGACTTTTACGAAGGGATGGATAAAGAACTATTTGCAATAGAGGAATCAGTACAAAGAATTTTCTATGAAATGAAGTCAAATAGTCTCCATGATGATTATAAAATAGCAAAAATAAATACCCAAAGGTTAATTGCTCAGGCACTGAAGGGATATTCCAACTTCTTTAGCTATAAGAAGATTAATATTTTCTTTGTAGGGGAGAATTATGATGTTTTAACAGATGAAAAGTGGAGCGGCTATGTATTATCTCAGATCATATCCAACGCTGTAAAGCATACACCAATTGAAGGGAAAATAACTATTACAACCGAAAAGAGGGGAAATGAAGTTGCCATATCTATAAAAAACACGGGACAAGGAATTCTTCAAAAGGACATAGGGCAGATATTCCGTAAGGGGTACACCTCTTCTGAAGAGAGAAGTGGTATGAAGGCCACAGGTTATGGGCTATATCTTTCAAAGAAATTGAGTAATATGCTAGGGCATAAACTAACAGTAGAATCTGAATACGGTAAATATGCTACCTTTCATTTAACCTTTATAGAAAAGGAAACCCTGTATCATGTGACAAAAATGTAAGATATAAACAGAAAATGTAAGCTAATTCGATTTTGTTAAGTCGGTGATTGAAATATAATTATCTTAAGAATAATTATATGGAGGGAAAATCAGTGGAAATATTAAAAGTAGAAAACATTAGCAAAGTATATGGAAGGAAAAAAAGTTCCAAGCAATATACGGCACTTAGGAATATTAGCTTTGAAGTAAATGAAGGGGAATTTATCGGTGTAATGGGAGCATCGGGGTCAGGAAAAACCACCCTTCTAAATATTTTGGGAAGTATTGATAAACCTACAAGTGGCAGATATATGATGAATGGAAAGGATATTGCAACCCTAAAGAAAAATGAACTGGCTAGTCATAGAATCAACAATATAGGTTTTATTTTTCAAGACTATAATCTTCTGGAAACCATGACATTAAAGGAAAATATTTTATTGCCCTTGGCTTTGAAGGGATGTAAGGCAGATATTATGGAGGAGAAGCTTTCTCATATGGCCAAGGATCTAGGAATTATAGAAGAACTTGACAAATATCCCTATGAGGTTTCAGGAGGCCAACAACAGCGGGCTGCCGCATGTCGCGCTTTAATTACCAATCCTAAAATGATTCTTGCGGATGAACCTACCGGCAACCTTGACTCTAAATCAGGAAAAGATCTGCTGGCTCTTTTAACCTTTATCAACAAAGAATATAAAGCAACAATTTTAATGGTAACCCACGATGTATTTGCTGCCAGTTATTGCCAGAAGATTTTATTTATCCGTGATGGGGAAATCTATAATGAATTATATGCAGGGGATAGCAAAAAGAAATTTTTTGATGCTATTATAGAGGTAATGAGTGTCCTTGGGGGTGAGGGAAAATGAAACTTACCACATTAGCCCTTCGAAATATAAGAAGAAACTTTTCAAAGTATATGATGTATTTCTTCTCCCTAAGCTTTAGCGTCTTTACAGCCTATTCCTTTCTTGCCTTGATGCAGAATCAACAGGTAATGACGGCCTTTACCTACGATACTAGATATAAGTCTATGTTAAGCAGCTTTGGTGTAATTATTATGGTGTTTGTGATGTTTTTCTTAATAAGCTCTAATAATAGCTTTATCAAGGCAAGGAAAAAGGAAATCTCCACCTATGCTTTGTTTGGTATGACAAATAGCAAGATCGGTAAATTGCTTTTCTTAGAAACCATGATGGTGGGCGTTACGGCCCTTGCTATAGGAATTGGGGTGGGGATATTCTTTTCAAAGCTAACGGCAATGGTTTTACTGGACATTTCCTTGGCGGCTTTTACCGGAAATATTGTTTTTAGTCTTGACTTAAAGGCCATTTATATAACTGTTATATTGTTCTTAACGATATTTTCTCTTATGGGTTTATCGGGACTACGGGTGATTGGTAAATTTGAACTGGTGGATCTATTTAAAGGGGAGAAGGCATCTGAAGGGAAATCAGAGGGATCTAGTATTCTATTACTTTTATCACTTTTATTCATGGGTGCTGGTTATTATCTAGCCTCTAGTAGTAATCCACAAAGGGTGGTAATGGCGGCGATACCCATTCTAGTCCTTGTTATTGTAGGGACCTATCTTTTCTTTTGGGGAGGTCTGCCAAAGGTATTATATCTGATAAAAAGAAACAAAAACAATTATTATAAAGGCGTAAACTTGATAGCAACCTCTGCCTTTTCCCATAGGATGAAGTCTATTGCCTCTGTTATGGCCACTATCGCTGTTTTATCGGCAGTAGCCACCACCGCTATCGCAACTGGATTTACCCTCTATCGAAACATGGAGAAAAATACCTATGATATGATCGGCTATGACATGTATTTTTACGGAGGACAGGAAGAACTGCTGGAGGAGGTCTATGAAGCCTTTGAAAGATATAATATTTCTCTTATAGAAAGCTATACTACTGAAAGATACCAGGCAGTTCCACAGATGCAAACCATTATGATAGAGGGGCGAACATATCTCTCAAGTGAGGATGATTATTTCCGAGTATATTCTGAATCCGTTTATAACAAACTAATTTCTTTGTCAAGAGCTCAATTAAAGGCACTTCAAATCAATCCCGGTGAAGCAGTGTATATACAGGCTTTTAATACTGTTTCCAATAGCAGCAAAACCATTGAAAAAGCAGTTCTTGGACAAAATTTGACTTTTTTTGATAGAGAAGTAAAGATCAACGCTGTATTGAATTCCAGCATCTTGTCCTTTGGGGCAATGCATATTATTGTCTTAAATGATGATGAATTTGCAGCACTTCTCCAACAAGGGGATATTACAAATAGGAAAGAAAGCGGTGAACACTATGATCAGGTAAGTGTTTTTAAATATGAAGATCCTCTGCAAAACCATGATTTCCATGGTGCATTAGGAGAAATTTTAAGGGGAAGGGTAGGAAGCTATAGAATCGCCTATCATCATTATGCTGAATCGTTGGAGACCTTTGGGCTAGTATGCTTTATCGGCTTTTTCATGAGCGGGGTATTTATGTTGATGACAGCAAGCCTTTTGTATTTCAAGCAGGTTATGGCGGCAGAGGAGGAACGTCATCAGTATAAGATGCTTAGAAAAATCGGTATGGATGGTGAAACGGAAAAAAAGGTAATCGCAAAGAGATTACTACCGGTTTTCTTGATACCTCTTTTACTGGGGATTGTACACAGTATGTTTGCCATGAAGGCAGCGGATACTATGGTGTTTTCTAATATGATACCGGTGGACAACTCTTATCTTACTGTGCTTGCCTTCTCTGCTGTGATGTATGGTGCTTATGGGATTGTATATGGTATATTCTATTTCATTACAAAAGAGCAATATAAAAAAATTCTCCGTTAGAAAATTGTGCCAAAGCCTTAGGACAACAAAGATAAATATTATATTTTACGCTTCTGTATATTGATAAAATACTCGCTTGCATAGACAAAAGGTCAAGCACTATATCCTGGAAATAAATGCAGCTATAATTCAGGGGGGAGTAAAAACTCCCCCTAGATAAACAAACTAAGTGACTGCCACAAAAGTTAAAGTGCAAACTTTTGGCCATCTACTTATGAATTAAGTTTTAGTATATTAAAATTTAACTTTAGAAGCGCGCATCTATAACTCCCGTTTTCTGTAAATTATAAAGGAAATGTTTATTGAGACAAATGTAATGATAGCTGCTATTGCTAAAAACAAGCTTCCTAAAAGTATAGCTGAGTGATCTGGTGCTAAACTTATCATCATCTTTGCTATAGGATGATGAGGATTACCTATAATCAAAGGTATTAAACTACTGGGAGCAAAGAAAAATAGAAAAAAGATAAACATATTAAAGTACTTGGTTTTAATATAACCAAATTTGAAGTAAAAAGGGAGATAGAAGGCTATCAGTAACCATGTACTGAAAAGTCCCATAATGATATCCCCGTAGGTAATCATGTGAATTTTCCCTAAAAACAGTTTGGATAAAATACTTCCTAATAGCATCATCATAAAAAGATTAATGATAGAAAATAGGATAGAGGAAATATACTTTGCAGTGACAATTTCTCTTCTACTGATAGGGAGGCTATTGAATATGATCTCTGTTTTATTTTTATCATCATTAGCACATCCCGTTTGAATAAAAATATAGGTAGTTGCCACTATCCCCATAATATAAGTTGTAGGTGCTAAGCCTCCGCCTCCTCTGCCAAAGACAAAGAAAATAAACATGCCATATAATATTGCAAATAAAAAAGATTTTTTTTGTATAATTGTTTCTTTGAAAATTAAACTAAACATTGATTTTCCCCCTTACCGTATAAACCATAATATCCTCTAATGTCGGTATTTCGTAAATAACAGAATCTTTTAAAGGACTTTTTTTAATTATTTCTTTCTTCACTAAGGCCTCAAATCCGAAGCTATGCTGTTTTAATCCGACAAAATGGTTTATAATATTCTCTGTTAAAGCACTTGTATCTCCTTTAATAATTTGGTAGGATTCGATGATTTCGTCCTTTGCCTGACTAAAGACTAGTTTTCCATCGTTGATAAAGGTGATATAATCCGCAATTTTATCTAAATCTTTTGTAATATGTGTAGAAAATAGAATGCTTTTTCTTTCATCCTGAATAACCTCATAAAGTATATCCAGTAGCTCGCTTCTAACAATAGGGTCCAAACCAGAAGTAGGCTCATCCATAATGATAAGATCAGCATCGTGGGATAAAGCTAGCGCTAAAGAATATTTCATCTTCATTCCCTTAGATAGTTCCTTCACTTTTAATTTTAAAGATAAATTAAATTGTTTCATATATTTTTCAAAAATAGTTTCACTCCAATTTTTATAAAAAGGAGCAATGATTTTTTTCATCTCCTTTAAGGTAAGTTCCTCATAAAAATAATTCTCGTCATAGACAAAGCCTATTTTTTCTTTAATTTCCTTTTCGTACTTGAGATGATCTTTGCCAAAGATTTCAATTTGTCCTGCATCCGTTTTTATCAGATTCATAATAGCTTTAATAGTGGTACTCTTACCTGCACCATTAGGCCCTATAAAACCCATAATATATCCAGGCTCTAAAGAAAAGTTTATTCCTTTTAAGGAAAATTCATCATAACTTTTACACAAATTCTTCACTTCTAAAATATTTTCCATCACTACTCAACCTCCCTATATAGTATCGTCAGCATAGACTGTACCTCTTCTTCCTCAAGACCTAAAAGCCTACTTTCTTTCACAACTGCTATTAGCTTCTCTTCGATGATTTTAAGCTTTTTTTCTCGTAAAAGCTCTTTGTTCTGAGGAGCTACGAAAGAACCCTTTCCAGCTGCTGTTTCAATAAAACCTTCTTTCTCTAGTTCTTCATAGGCTCTTTTTGTGGTGATAACACTGATCTGTAGGTTTTTAGCTAGATTTCTAATGGAGGGGAGAGGCTCACCTTCCTGAATTTCCCCCTTCAAAATCATGGCTTTTACTTGATTAACAATTTGTTCATAAATAGGTTCTTGGGATGCATTGGAGATAATTATTTTCATTGGATCCCCTCCGTATATACTGTATATATAATATATATACAGTATATACGGAGGCTTGTCAAGTTATTTATGAAAAAAATTTCTACTAAACTAAATGCATAAAAAAAGAAACTAAAACCCATGAAGGGGTTTTAATTTCTTTTACTAGTACATATGCATATTTTGATAAGTAGTGATTTGATTCCTCTAAAGACTAGGTGTTATTTATGCTGCTGTTCTTGATTTAAGAGCCAATTTGATTGTTGATTGGCGTGAGCCATTTGTTCTGTTGGACTAATATAGGGTTGTGCCCAATCCTTCTTTAAAATGAGTGCTGTTAGTGAGTCGTGGGCAGTGACCTTCTGCGTTAATAACCCAGCAATAAATTGCCTTACTTCAGGGGTAGTCGCACGTAAGTTTGCTGCTAGATAAGTATTTGCTGCACTTTTCATAGCTAGATCTGTGCTTAAGGCAATTACCTGATCATTTAGTTTTATATCTGTCATTCCCATCAAGTTCCTTAATATTAAACCCATCAGTGCACCCCCTCAATGATATTATTTTCATTAATAAATTGCTGGATACTTTTTATTTTGCCTTCACTGATTTGGATAAATGAATCTAATAGGTTTTTCAATTCGGTATCCTGAACCAATTCTCTAACAGCCTTAGCATCTGCAAGGCTAACTGTCTCCATTGAAAGTAACGATGTTAAATCTAACATCTCGGATGTTGTTATTTGCCGCATTGCTTATCCCTCCTAATGATATTCTTAATACATAGGCGTTAACTTAACCCTATTGTTTCCTAAATTTCCTCACGAACTGCCATTTTCTTAATTCTAAGATGCTTCGGCTCCGCTTTACTCCCCTCAGGACGACAAATTATGACTTAAGTTAATGCTAATGATTCTTAATAAATATTATTATCAGAAAAAAAGAAAGTTATAAAGGTATATTTTGGATTTATTACAATAAAAAAATTCTTCATGATAAATCAGCGAAAGTATCTATCTTACTGACCTTATAGGCTAACAAATAATATATAAAGAAAAAGGGCAACCCGAAATAGTACTCCCAGCGAACAGGTTCAAAAATATCAAGCCAATGAAAGAGTGGTTCTACTACAAAAACAGTAAATAGGGAAAAGAGTATTGCTTTTAAGTAAGGAGATCCTTTAGGTTTAAATTGAATTAGCAACATCGTTGTAACTGGAATAATGCTAAAACCCCAAGGAATATAAAAAGTATGATAGTGATGGGAGGGAGGCAAATTATAATGCCATAATCCAAAAAGAACTCCCATGGAATCGAAAAAAATTTTTATAGAAGCTGTAAAAAAGCCTGCCAGCAAAAGTCGTCCAGTGCTTTCTTTTTTACGTAATATCAGCCATATCATCCATGGAAGTACTAAAAATATTACAGAAATCCAAATTTTCATCATTTTTATGCCTCCTAAGTCTATTCATAGTTTCTCCATAATTAAGGGTATTATTTTAAGATTTTTTTGAAAAAATATTTATAAGTCCATTCGTTTGGTGGATATACTAGATAGGTAGAAAAGGTGTGAAATAAATTGAATTCTTTTCAACTACTTTTTGACATAATACATCTCAAAAAAAATAAAGAACTAAGTTTGCCGCAAACACAAGCAACTTTCAAAGCATTTGTGGATGCAATTTTTCCCAGGACCCATGAAGAACCCAGTGGGGCACTAGATTTACATACTGAAGAATTTCTAATCTGGGTGCTGGATCATCTTTTATCACTAACTATTGTTAAGAAAAATGTGAACATCCCAATGGCCAATGTAACTGCTGAAATGCTTAATATAGCTGCAAAAGAGTTAATTGATAAGGGAGAAAATAAAAAGTCTGTAAACCCCGATATAATGCAGGAAAAAGGTGTTTTTGCAGCCCTTGATCCAAGTGATCGTTTTCGTACTATTTCTCTCTTGGAGGAGCTTCGTTTAGACCTTGCAAATTTACCTGTTCCTTTTTGGAATAATTCTGGCGTTGTACTTGCTATCACAAGTGTGCTAACCCTATTGACCGTCTTTGGGCACTATTCTGAATGGTGCGCATATGACTCAACAAAATTGGAAACAGTAGAGAAGCGTATAATACAAGAATTTCCTGTAAGTTGGAAAGAGGTGGGCTATCCTGGTCCTTCTAAGGGCTATCGTGCCTTTCGAGGTTATTTAATTGAGTAATCTAATGAATGGGAATGGTGCAAATGATGCATGAAATAGACGTTATAGTTATCGGAGCAGGTGGAGGAGGTCCCGTTGTTGCCAAAGAACTTGGCGAAAGGGGAATAAAGGTATTGCTGCTTGAAGCTGGGCCCTGGTACGGACATAAAAAATGGCCCTATCCAAACCAGGAACAAGGTGCTATAAGTGATTCAAATCCAGATAACTTAAGTCATGAGATTCTGGAAAAATATTTTACAGATTATGAAGATGACATGAATAACACTGTATCAGGGAGATTTCGCTGGGGCCCTGCTGATAGAAGTAAATCTCCTTGGTTTCGAAACATTCCCCAAGGCGGTTTTTCCTGGCAGAATTCTGGCGTTGGGGGAACGACACTCCATTACTTTGCCAATTCTCCCAGAGCTTTGCCAATTGCAGTAGATCATGTCTGGCCTATTTCTTATCGTGAATTGATGCCATATTACGAGAAAGTCGAGGCTACCCTTCCTGTTTCAACTGCACCAATGACGACTAAGGAAGAACTGTTTTTTTATGGTGCTAGAAAAGCTGGCTGGTCACTTTTAAAAACCCTTAATATAACCAATCCCGGTTATCAGCCCCAGCAAAATGCCATATTACCGCCAGACCCAAATATAAACGATCTAAATTATAAGTTTGACGGCAAGAATGTAGGCTGTACCCTTAGAGGTCATTGTATTAATGGATGTCATGTTGGGCCAACAGTTGAAAAAATAGCGAAACGTTCAACCATGGTGAGTTATGTCCCACTTGCTCTTAAAACCGGAAATGTGGAGGTTCAACCAAATACCTTTGTTACTAAAATATTGACAGAAGGTGATGAAAAAGGTCTTAAGGCTGTTGGCGTCTGTTGTAAAAATACATGGACAGGGGAAACCTCTGAATTCAAGGCAAAAGCGGTAGTCATGGCAGCAGGCAGTATAGAAACACCTCGACTTTGGCTGAACTCAAAGTTACCTGACAATCCTTGGGTGGGAAAGGGGCTGACCAATCATTGGTACGATACTATTTCTGGAATATTTGAGGAGAAGGTCTTGTTGAAAATATTAGGCGTCCCTGGCGTAGAATCTTATGTTGGACAAACTTCAGCAGCAAGATTTGTTTATCCTGGACTTGGCGTAATTCAGGGAGTTGGCCTTAGTCCAGGATTAAGCGCTGCATTGCTGTATGCTTTAAGCAGAGACTACAATTTTTTGCGTAAACCTTATCGAGATGAGCCATGGGATGTTAAAGGCAGAGTAGTAGGCGAGGAACTTAAAGAATATATGATGGAATATCCAAGAACCTTAAGTGTATTAATACTTACTGATGATGAAGTAAATCAAAATAATAAAATTATGCTTGATCCTATCTTAAAGGATGAATATGGTCACATACCTGTAATTAAGTATCAACCAAGTAAAAAAGATAAAGAAAAGAGGGATAGGCTGGCTGTCATTGCTGCTGATATGTTAAAGAAAGCTGGAGCTAAAAAAATTCTGCGTTCTGATGCATTGCCTAATTTGTTTGCTCATATTGAAAGTACCATGCGTATGGGATATGTTGTAAATACTGATTGTGAAGCCTATCAAGTAAAAAGGCTATTTGTAGCCGATAACAGCGTACACTACAATAGTTTAGGAGGATCAAATCCTACCCTTACAACCCAAGCCTTAGCCACACGTACGGCAGAAAAGATAATCCAAAAATACTTTAGTTAAAAAATGATTTTATCTAAAATAACCTCTACTTATTTTTAAAGTAGAGGTTTGGTATTATTAAATACTAAATTATTTTACATTGCTGCTTTAAACAGATCTATAATATCTTCAACTGTACCTTGCCTTGGATTTACTAAAGCTGTTAGATCTTTTAATGCATTTTGGGACATTTGTTGGATATCCTTTTCCTGAATACCCATTTCAGATAGTCCGTCTGGCATTTTAAAATCATACCGCATCTTTAATAGGGAAGCTATAATTTTATCAAGAGCTTGGGATTTTTTATCTGCTTTAATATGCATAGCTTCAGCGATCTTGATCATTCTTTCATCTGGTATGGATACTGCATTATACTCTAGTACAAATGGCAATAAAATGGCATCGTAATTTCCATGATATTCATTATAAAAACCGCCTAATTGATGGGCCATGGAATGAACATATCCCAAGCCGGCATTATTTAAGGTCATCCCTGCCATCATACTGGCAAACATCATCTTCTCCCTTGCTTCTAAATCGTTCCCATTCTCATAGGCTCTAGGCAGGTATTCAATAGCAATTTTTAAAGCATGGAGGGCCAGACCATCGGTTATAGGAGAAGCTTCAGTACATAAAAATGATTCAATCGCCTGCGTTATAACGTCAAATCCCACTCCAGCTGTTAATTCTTTAGGCATGGATGCCATGAACATGGGATCATTCACCGACATAATGGGCATCATATTCGGTGAACCCATGAGCATTTTTACTTTTCTGGAATTATCGGTTATTACAGCAAACATCGTTACCTCAGCACCAGACCCTGAAGTAGTATTAATACAGATCACCGGAATCATAGGCTTGGTGATTTTCTTCCAACCTTCATAATCAGTGATGGAACCACCATTAGTAGCTACAGTAGCTATTGCCTTTGCACAATCATGATTTGTTCCACCACCAATAGATATGAGATAGTCATAGTCTCTTGCAAGTACATTCAGCTTATTGGGAAAATATTTCAATCCATCTTCAACGAATGATACTGTAGGGTTCGAGTGAATTACCCCATCAAATATGTCGTAGGAAATAAATAAAGATTTCAAGACTCTCTCAACCATCTCAACATAGCCTAAAGATATTATGTTTTTGTCGGTAACAATTAATACTTTTTTTAGTTTTAAATGTTTGATCTCATCAGGAAGATCTTTAATAGCGCCAACGCCAACGAGATTAGTTTTTGGCATATAAAAATTGTGGGTGTTTTCTGCCATGCTATATTCCTCCTACTATAAAAGGTGTATAAAATATAGTATCTACTATAAATAAATATCTTATCCAAGGTAACATTGTCATCTTAATATCTCTGATTAGCCACTTTTAGAAATATCGATTTAGTTGCTTTACTTAAATTTCTAATACTATCGGGGGTAAAATTCGTCAAATATTTTACTGGGTTAAGACCACTACTTCTATAAGTGGGTTTTGAATCAGGTGGAGTAGCGTTTTCGTCTGATTCCCCGATGTTCAGCTTTAACTAGAGGAGCTGACTATTTTATTATTAATCTTCTTATATTTTGATTAGTATTTTCTACTTTTGCATCAACTTTGACATTTACCTCAAGGTTAGGGAAAATATCTTCCCAA
Source organism: Clostridium formicaceticum (assembly GCF_001854185.1). Taxonomy (NCBI): domain Bacteria; kingdom Bacillati; phylum Bacillota; class Clostridia; order Peptostreptococcales; family Natronincolaceae; genus Andreesenella; species Andreesenella formicacetica. Next base: position 4,261,743 of record NZ_CP017603.1, on the reverse strand, counting down.
TGATCCTCTAATTCAGTTTGCCATAACCTTGTATACTTTCTATAAAAAGTGAAGCCAAATCCAAAGATATCCGACTGAAGCTGTTTTTGACTCTTTTTTAATGCAGCTTCGATATCTGAACGTATACTTTCGGAAAGTTTCATTTCCATGATCTTGATGTCTTCAGGTAATAATATATTGGATCCTTTATGGCTGTAGTATTTCCTTAACTCAGCACTTACTGTTACATGAATATGGATCACTGGTTTACCGTCATTCATTTCAGCTTTTATTTTACTTTTTGCTCTATCCACACGATAATAAAATATGTCTTGTGTATCAGCTTTCTCTGATTCTTCAGATACTTTAAAAGTGCGGGCAGGTTTTCCTGTGATCCATGAATATCCAAGACTCTCTTGCTCATCAAGCAATCCCATAAATTGATCTTTTTTAAAAACAGCAATACTGGAAATTCTATGGGCTGCTTCACTTTTTTCTGATTGGAGTTTTGGATTTACTGATGTTACATGTGGTACAGCAGCCTCTAACCCAGGAATAGCCAGCATTGCTGCAAAATCCTGTATTGAAACAGGATATGCAGCAGCTGTGTCCTTGGATAAAGCAGTTAAATTGTAAATTTGTTCACCAGAGGGCATGGGGTAATGAACATCATAGGTATTCAAGGTGTCCTCTGCTTTGCCTGATGTGATCACAAGATAAGCAGTATCCCGTATGGCTGGTGTACGGTTAAAATGCTCTATTAAATCCCTCATTTTGTATTTTGCTGCTTCTTCACCAACAATAATGATTTTTAAATAACCCCAAAATATATACTTAGAAGTTTGGTTGGTAAGATTTAATAGAGCACAGAATAGTGTTTTATCTGTTGCAGAATAGATAACACCATCTTGTGTTGATGAACCTTGAGAACCTTCCCCATTGTGGCTTTGTTCTGCTGTAGGAATATATTGAAAAGTCACGGTAGTTTCGTTGGAATCTTTATCGTAATCAATTCCTAAGGCAATAAGCTGTACCATATCTTCATATTCCATATAATCCCAGCATCCTTGCAAGATCAGTGAAATGAATGTAAATAACGCCAAAAAAACAATTTTCTTCTTCATAATGAAACCCTTCCAACTCTTTTATTTTTTATAATCAGAAAGTGATATGCCTTGTCATCCTTTAAATTTTCTAACGGAAGACTTTGTTCTAAATATGCTAATAGAAGCAAGCAGCAGGACAAACACGGAAAAGGGTAAAATAACATAGTTTGCCAACATGACTGCAAGAAAATAGGCCTTATTATAGGAACTTAACCCTACAGAAGGGATAAATATCATAAGGGCTGTTATTACCAACAGCAATAGGGGTTTTTTGTTGTATATTTTTTTTGCAGATGTCCATGCACAATACATGCTCAGGGTGACTTTACCAACGGCAATAATTTGATAACTTGCAAAAATAAATATTTCTAATCCCTGTAAAAAATCTCCTATTTTTATAATTCTAGCTGCATTTACACCTCCAAATGCTACTCCCTTTGCAAGTTCAGGGCTCATCACTCCTATAATCACGAATATTGCTGAAGAAATAACAACAGCACTTAATGCTATTCCTTTTACAACCCACATACAGTGTTTTGCAGGATCAGGTACAAAGCGTACTAAAATCATTAGAATCAATAGACATTCAGCTGCAGCTCCTATGATAAATAGGGTTCCCTTCAAAAATCCAGCAAAGGGCATATTAAAGATGGGAACAACATATTCGATTTTAAAAAATTTTGGGAAAGCAAAGACAAAGGCAGCAAAATAATTAAGAACACCTAATACAGCCAGTATTTCAGCCAATCTTGCAAAGGATTGAATCCCGCCATATGAAAATATTACCCCAAGAAATACTAACAACAGCATAGTAGCCCAGACAGGGGTAAACTGTAAGAAAAACACGTTGAGCATTTGTGTAAACATGTTTAGATGTGCAACTGCTACTGCAATGTTGATGAATATAAACAGGATACTCAGAAACTTAGCTAAAAACTTCCCCAAACCCCTTTCTAAAATATCGAAAATCGTATTTCCTGGATAGAATTTGCCAAGATAAAAAATCCATACTGCAAAAGGGATGGTGAATAAAGCGCCCAATAAACTTGCCACCCAGGCGGCTCGATCTGCATAATCATCAATCCAAGTATGACTATATACCACATTTCCTATAACACCGATAAAGCATAAAAAAATAATCTGCTCTTTTGTAAGTTTAATATTTTCCGGCATAAATCATCACTCTCCATCATGCTTCTCATTATTTATTTTGTTGGGGTTATATGGAGCCAGCATGTTTAAACGTTTTTTTAAAAGCTTTATGGGGGCACGTATGAAAGTATCCTTCATACCTTCAAGGTCAAAAGGCACAAAAGGATATAAATAGGGAACCCCAAAGGATTCTAGAGATACTGCATGCCAAAGAATAATGATAATGCCGCTGATTAATCCAAACATACCCAATACACCCGCCAGTAGAATGAGAAAAAGATTGATCAGCCTTGAGGGTATTACCATAACTGTGGTGGCAATAGCATAAGCTGATATTGCTGAAATAGCCACTACGATAATAACCGAGGCACTTACATAACCAGCAGTAACAGCAGCATCGCCTATCACCAAAGCTGCCAACACCCCTATGAAGAAACCTACTGCCCCTGACATACGTATAGATGCCTCACGGATGATGGTAATGGCAAATGACAGGATCAGCAGCTCTACAACAGAAGGTAAGGGTACACCTTCCCTTCCTGCCGCTATATTTATGGCAAGGGGAGGAGGTACGATGGCATGATTATAGGCTACAAATGACAGATATAAAGGTGAAACAATTATAGATAATAAAAAGGCTATATAACGGGTATTTCTTAAATAAGAAGAAACAATACTTCCTTCAGCGTAATCATCCATTGTTTTAAAATTATCCCAAAATAATCCTGGTCCTATAAGGACAAAAGGGGTGTTGTTGCATAGAATAACAAAGTATCCGTCTGACAGGCATTTTGCTACCATATCAGGACGTTGGGTTTGTCTCCATTTAGGAAATATGGATAATGGTTTATCTTCAATCAACTCTGCTAAAGCCCCTAAGTCACTGATCATATCTATCTCTATACTTTTCAAACGGCGTCTGGCTTCCTCAACAATTTTTGTATTAGTAATATCTTTCATCCACAGCAACTTTACTTCTGTACGGGAGAGGGTACCTATCGTAAAGGTTTCGAAACATAGATCGGGGGTTGGAAGTCTTTTAATAACCATACTGATATTGGTTTCTAAGTCTTCCACAAAGGATTCCTTGGATCCAAATATTATTGCTTCATTGTCGGGTTTTTCTATAGGACGTTGTTCTATTTTACGGCTTCCGATAATAAGAGCAGAATCTATGCCATCAATGAAAAGCACCGTTGATCCGATGAAAAGATTATCTATAATCTGCTTCATTTCACTGGTTTTCTCTATGTCTGGTGTATAGATAAATTTTGATTGTATTTGTGTGAGGATACCATTGAAGTCCGTATTTAAATCAAATCTTCCCCTAAGAAGAGGTTCTATTACCTGTCTGCTTACCAATTGGTTGTCGGCGATGCTCGCTATATAAACTACACCGATTTGTATTTTACCATTGAAAATGTCATATTTTCCTTCAATAAGGCCTATATCTTTTCCAAGAAAGCTATTTAGAAACCCGAAATTTTTGTCAATCGTTGAGAAGATGCTTACTTCTGAAAGTTGAGAAGATGATTGTGCTGCGTATTCATTCTGATTATTGCTGTTTAAATCTTTATTCTTTTTATTTGATACTTTTTTTGGCTGTTTAAATCTTTTCATCTTTATTTCTCCAAAGGAATGACATAATATGTTTTCATAATAGTATTAGAGCAGTTTCCAGTTTTTATACAGAAGCATAGGAATTTATTGTCTTCGTTATTTTGTTATATTATTGCATACTATGAATTGTTTTTTAGAAAATATAGATGAAAATAGAAGATGAAGAGGGGTGAAGCATTCCAAAAGATTGGATAGGAAGATAAATTTATCCTCCTATCTATGAGGTATAAGTGATAGGAGCCTATCGAAGAGTTTACCAGTGGTCTCATTATAGTGCCTATAGTATTTTATAATGCTTTCTTGCTATACTTTTAGCCATCATAGCTTTTCAGAAATTCTAATAACTTCTTCTGCAGAGGTTGATAGCCCAGTTAGGGCAGAGGATATTTGCTCTGTTGAAGTTGCTTGATATTCAGACAGACTAGATAATTCAATAACCCTTTTTGATATTTGTTCTAACTCGCTTTTAATAGAACCTAAGATTACGCTTATTTCTTTAACTGAGGTTGCACTGTTGGTTGACATTTTTCGTATTTCTTCTGCAACAACGGAGAAACCTCGACCATGTTCTCCTGCTCTAGCCGCTTCAATGGCAGCATTTAAACCTAATAGATTCGTGTTTGAGGAGATTTCGTTAATAAACTTCAAAATATTATCTGTCTTACTGACATGCGTCATAACTTGTGTGCTGGATTCTTTTAAGCTAGCAAGTGCTTCTGATAAAGTGTTAGCAGAATTAGAAATTTCTTCCGATGTGGCTGCAATTTCTTCAACACTTGAAACGAGGTTTTGACTCACATCGTTTAAAACATCTATATTTTCCATACTAAATCCTATACCAAATCCACCAATAATATTTCCGTGATCATCTCTAATAGGAGTACAGGTAGAGCGAAAACGCATGCCAAAAAATTCGGGGGGGATAAATGCCGATGCTGTTTTACCTGTTTTTACCGCTTGTGCCATAGTACCATCGGGAGGAAATATTTGTCCATTAATGTCTCCAATATCCATTTTACTAGCAGGTTGATAAAAAATATACTTTTCTGTATCAGCTACTACAACCATACAATGATCTTTAGATACTAGTTCTTGAAGTGCTGGGGCAACATGTTCACAGTATCTTTTTAAAATGACTTCAGCAGAAGTATTATTTTCCATATCCTCACTACCTTTCTAAGTCAGTTAAAATTATTATTTACTATTAAAAATGCTGTTTTATAACTAAAGATGAAAATAATTAAGTAAAGTTAAAATTTTAACGCTATAATATCATATTATTCATGCAATATCAATCAAAATTCTGCAAATTTATACATTTTAGAAAATTGAAAAATGGGAGTTTTTGTATAGATTTGTCAAAAAAATATCGTTTATGTTGATATAAGGATAATTAGCAGCAATGTAATTTAGCTAAATTTTTCTTTTAGGACATAAGACTCATTTTTGAGCGTTGCTCCAGGTAGGGCTAGGGCATGCTTTGGTTATCGCAAGATATGGTTTGCTGAAACAAGTTCTTGGAGAGGTGGTAATCATCTGCTTGGTCATCTATGACTTTAGCATCTCCGTGAGTTTGTATACGCAATTTTTCTTTCTTTAATGTTACTTCAATTTGTTTAATATCTTGAGATTTTTTATTATAGATATCAACATTTTCTAGAACAACAGGATGCTTAGTAATTTCAATATGTTCTTCGGTGATGGGGATTCGGATTGTATCAGTATGTTCATGGTCTTTATCATCAAGAAACTTCTTCTCAATGATAATCTCCTCTCTAATAACAGGAACTGTAATGGTTTTTTCTTCTTTTATAGCTTCTTTACGTATATTCACCGATCCAATTTGCACCTTGTCTTTAGATATATCTAAACTTTCTTCTCGAAGTGGTAACTTGATGTCGTTGTAATCTGACTGAGGCTTCAAAGAAGGGGTTTGTGAATTAAAGTTTTTATTTTTGTCAGCCAAAGATCTTTTTTTCATAAATTATCCTCCGAATACTTTCTGAATCATTTTAAAAAATTTTTAAAACACCTCAAATCCCACTGATTTGAAGGTGTTTTAAATTGAGTGAAATGTTTATTTTAGTGGAACTCTCCATCCTCTTCCTCATCAATGATTCTAGCATTACCCTCTTTATTTACATGAGCTTCTTCTCTTTTAAGGGTTTCTTCTATATGTTTTGTATCTTCTACTTCACGTTTGTGGACTTCGATTTCTCCTGTTACTACAGTGTGTTTACCCACTTGAACCTGTTCTTCGCTGATAGGAATGTGAATAGCTTCTTCATCAGTAATAGGGGAGTCACTAGCCTCATTATTAATTGCTCGTCTTTCTATAACAACTTCTTCATGAGTAACAGGTACATCAACGATTTTTTGCTCTTCAATAATTTCTTTGCTAAGTTCTACTTCTCCTACTTGTACGCGATTTTTAGAGATATCTAATTCCTCTTGGCGGAGACGAAGCTTTTCGTCATCAACATTTTTAAGACTATCATCTTCCTTTTCTTTTGCTATTCTTTCATCTTCCTTTTCTATTCTTTCATCATCATTATCAAAAATTCCAAAGAATTTACTCATAATTACCTCCCAAATGACTTAATTTTTATTGCTAATTATATTTTGCACTTTAAGGAGAGGCAATATTCATCTATCATTTAGCTAATCTGGAATAACAATGCTTTGATTTTAGAAGAGATTAAAAATAGATGATACGCTATATATTTCTTTCAATATTGCTTAAAACTATTGATCTATGCTTATATTACCGTTGTAAATTTAGTGCATTATTGGCATTTTTCATGTCAACTTTCATTTGTTCTTGTGGATCATGAACATGATAGTAACCTTTATCCTGCATGTATTTGAGCATACTCTCGTGGGTATTGATCGCCACTTCCAAGTGTCTGCGAAGAACCTCTCTCACTTCTGGTGTTGTGGTTTCTGATAGGGCGATAGCATAGTTTCTGACAGTGCTTTTAATAGCAAGTAGAAAATCAGTAGCTATAACCTGTTCTGTCATATCTCCCATACCTGCTAAATTTTGAAGTATATTCATAAATATTCACCTTCTTTCGCTGTTTATAAATATAAGATCTAGTGTTTTGTAACAGTTTCGTTCCTAGAAGTAGCATTTCTTATGTGTGATGGTGCAAGTACTGATGATTGAAGTAGGTTTTGCAGTTCCTTAATATGTTGTTGGGCATAAGTAAAATCCTGTTGCATGATGGTTTTTAGTGCTTCATCATTAACCAGCTTCGTCATTGCTGATAGTTTTGTAGCAGTAACGGTTTTCAATACTAATAATTCATGGAGATCAAAAGTCTCATGAGGGGTTATTTTTTTACCTGTGTTCAAAAAATCACATCCTTAGTTTCAAAATTTTTTCACTTTAAGTATTAGTTTTTAGTGAGCAAATGGCTTAAGAATAACTTTTATACATTCTTCCATTTTCGTATCAAAGATTTCATAGGCGCGTTCTGCCTGATCTAATGGTAGGGTATGAGTAATAATATCGCTCATATCTACTTTTCCTTCAGCAACTAACTGATATAAATAGGGTATATAAGGAATAACTGGAGCCTGGCCTGTTTTTAATACAATGTTGCGATTAAATATATCTCCTAGAGGGAAAGCATTATATCTAGAGCCATAAGCACCAGTAAGTTGGATAGTGCCTCCTTTGCGGACAGCTTGTGTTGCAATAACAATGGCCCCCATGGCTCCACCATGGAGTTTTGCGCCTGTTGCTAGAAATTCAAGAGGGGTCATCTTACCATCCATGCCTACACAATCGATCACTACATCTGCTCCGCCTTGAGTAATTTCTTTCAGATATTCTCCGGTATTCTGGTGGTCTTCAAAATTCACTATTTCCACTTTGTTATGCCGTTTTGCGTGGTTTAATCGATAATCAATGTAATCTACTGCAATAACTCTCTTAGCACCCTTAAGCCAAGCAAACTTTTGTGCTAATAGTCCCACGGGGCCGCAGCCTAGAACGATTACTGTATCTCCAGCTTTGACGCCAGCGTGGTCAACACTCCAGTATGCTGTGGGAGCTGCATCTGCCAATAAAGCTAACTTTTCATCTTCTACTTGACAGTCATCAGGAACTTTAAAGGGTGTAAAATTTGCGAAAGGAACCCGCATATATTCAGCTTGTCCCCCTGGGTATCCACCAAAAGTTTCGGAATATCCAAAGTATGCTCCACTTTGTCCATGGGGATTTGAGTTATCGCATTGGCTGGTGAGGTCATGTTTACAATAATAACACTCTCCACAACTAACATTAAATGGAACAATTACGCGATCTCCCTTTTTTACCTTTGTAACAGAGGGACCTGCTTCTTCAACAATACCCATAGGTTCATGTCCAATGATATAATTTTGAGGAAGGTTAGGAACCATACCATGAATAAGATGTAAGTCTGATCCACAAATCGCCGAGCTAGTTACTTTTACTATAATATCATCTGGTTTGTGAATGGTGGGGGCATCCACTTCTTTCACCTGTATATCTTTAATGCCTTGATAAGTTACGGCTTTCATTTTGAGTGCCTCCTAACATTAATAATTTGGTGTTGCAAACGTCCCAAGTCTGCTTGTATCCTTAGGGAAGAGATCTAGACTAGCGATTTTAAGTGCTGTTTGAGCTGAAATTTTATCTAGTTTAAATTGTTCATTTACATCATAGGGATGTAGCCAACCTTTCTTGATCATGGCTTCTGAAACTTCGGCATGTAAATTAATGCTATCATTTAGCAGGTTACGTACGGCGGTTCTTGCTTCAAGATTCTCAATTTCTGTTAATGCGATAGCAGCGTTTCTTATACTGCTTTTGATAGACAATAAAAATTCAAGGGCAATGGTTGAATCCACCAAACCAGGCATGCCATCGGCATTTTCAACTTCTAGATAATCATTATTCATTGGCCTTTTTACTTCGTTTATTGGTTCTTTACCATTCATTTATCTTTTACCTCCAATTATTGTGGGTTAGTCTTAGTTAAGAGTTCTTGCAGGATATTTACTGCTGATATAGATTGTTGGACATCTTTTTCCAACAAAACTTTTAACTCTTGATCAAATACAAGACCTTGAATCATTTTAGATTTAGTTAGGCAAATCGTTTTAAGGTTGAGAAGTTCATGAATCTCCATCGTTTCATGTAAAGTCAAATTTTGCTGTGACATATGCTTCACCTCCCAGTTTTTATATTGCAGTTATTTTTCCCTTGCAGTATCGGTCTATGCATTATAGAAGAAATATAAGACAAAGAGTAATTAATTTAAAGGAAGTAATAGGAGAATTTCTAAAAAAATAGGAAATAATAACTATGAAAAAATAACCTAACTATGAAAGGAATACATTTAACCTAATGCGATAAGAAGTCCCTACCCTAAAATGTGACTGGAGAGGAGTATATCGCAAAAATAGGATTAAGAAGTATAAGTAGGTGGAAATATGTTTAAGTTACCAATTTTTCAATTAACAGTAGAATTAACCATTGGATTTTTTGCTTTATTTGCTGTTACGAAATTTACAAGAAAATCACAAATAAATCAAATTACTCCTTTTGATTTTATATCAGCTATTGTACTTGGAGAACTACTAGGTAATGCAATTTACGATGAAAAAGTGAGGATATGGAGTGTGATTTATGCACTAGTATTATGGGGAACTTTGATGGTCATTATTGAAAAGATAACGCAAAAGTTTAGGAAAACGAGAAAACTTTTAGAAGGAGAACCAGCTATTATCATTAGAAACGGTCAAATTGACTTTGAAGTAATAAAAAAAGAGAAATTAGATATAAATGAGTTGTTGAGTCTTTTAAGACAAAAAGACGCTTTTTCAATACGAGAAATTGAGTTTGCAATTTTAGAACAGAGTGGAAATATTAGTGTATTAAAAAAATCAAAATATGAGACACCTGTCGCAGAAGATTTAAATTTACCGTATAAGCCAGTATACCTCCCAATAACATTAATACTTGACGGAGAAATCTTAAAGGACAATTTGCAGGCTATTGGATTTGATGAAACGTGGTTATTTAATCAAATATCTATGTTTGGAATGAAAAACAAAGAAGACGTTTTCTATGCAGATTGGAAACAAAATGAAGGTATTCATGTAGTTCCACGAAATAATAGTATAACTTAATGTTTTAAGAAGAACCATAGATAACTATGGTGAGGCAATAATCTTTCTGGCCCTACCTAAAGACTTAAAATCAAGTAAAGGAAAATTAGATTTTTCTTTACTTGATTTTATCATGATTTTGCTTTTAGGGTATAAGACCCCACCTCTAAGCGTTAGCGTAGTTTGGATTTTCAATCAGGTGGAGTAGATTCTCCACCTGATTCCCCGATGTTCAGCTTTAGCTGGGACGAGTTGGCGTGAACAATTTTGTTATTATATGTTGACTTTGGTTGAAGAATATGATAATTTTAAGTATAAATAAATTTAATTGCAGCTAAATTTATTTATACTTAAATTTTATAAAATCGAATAATTTAAAAACAGTGATAGGGATAAGTAAACAAATGCAAATGCTTTAAAGAGAGTGGGGGAAAGGTGAAAGCCCATAAGCTATGGTTGTTGAAATTCACCCTTGAGTTGCAGGCTGAAATCTAAAGAGATTAAGCCCAGCCGGTTAAATGCCGTTATATAATGAGTTATAAATTTGGATGGTACCGCGAACAGACTATTCGCTCCAGCGGAGAGAATAGTTTGTTTTTTTATTTTGATAGATACTAGTAAATGAAATTTTTAAAAGGAGTTTTGAATGAAAAATCATATATAACTTAATTTTTCCTATAGCACCTACATATTTTATACACATTTAAAGGACATCTAAAGGGGGGATATTATGTAGATAACTATTGGAAAAGCGTAATTCATAACTTAATAAACAAAGAAAGGATGGATTTTTCTTGAGCCAACAAGAGAATAAAGACTTCAACCAAATAGAAAAAGAAGCTCAGGAGTTATTAGAGGAAAAAGATGCGGATATGCGCATTAGAAATTATGATGGTTTCTTAAGTATAGGCGTAGTGATTCTTTTAATAGGGTGGACCATTTTTCAACTGTATTTTAATACTTTAGGCGTGATGGATGCTATTACCTTAAGGGCTTACCATGCGATGTTTCTATTACTATTTACTTTCCTATTTTATCCAGCTTATAGTACAGAGAAAAGGAAAAGAAAATCTATACCTATTCAAGATGTTTTGTTAATATGCTTAACAGTACTTGTTTTTGGATATTTGGTTTTAAATTATCAGAGGGTGGCTATGTCAGGTGGATTTTTAAATCAGACTGATTTAATCATAGCAGGGATAGGCATGATCTTAGTATTAGAGGCAGGAAGAAGGACAAGTAAAAACTTAGCTATCTTAGCAGTAGTTTTTTTATTGTTTAATTGGTTTGGAAAATTTGTATCAGGTCCATTAGGGCATTCTGGATTTACTTTAAGAAGAGTATTAAGCCATATGTTTTGGGGAAGTCAAGGAATCTTTGGTGTAGGTATAGGAGTTAGTGCTACTTATATATTTACCTTTGTCCTCTTTGGAAGTTTTTTAAAGTATAGTGGGTTTAGCCAGTTTATTAATGATATTGCACTAACCTTAGTAGGACGTTCCCCTGGAGGCCCGGCAAAGGTTGCGGTACTTGCAAGTGCCCTTTTGGGAATGATGAATGGCAGCGCTATTGCCAATGTGGCTACTACTGGAACGATTACAATACCTCTAATGAAAAGAACAGGATATAAAGCTGAATTTGCAGCAGCAGTAGAGGCGGTAGCATCTACTGGAGGACAATTTGCGCCACCAATTATGGGAGCTGTAGGGTTTGTTATGGCAGAATTTTTAGGAATAAACTATACGCAAGTAATGCTTGCTGCCTTTTTACCAGCTTTTTTATATTACTTAGGTATTTTAGTATCTGTCCATCTAGAAGCAAAAAAATTAGGTCTTAAAGGTCTTTCAAAAGAAAATATTCCAGTTGCTTTAGATGTAATAAAAGAAAGAGGTCATTTAATTATTCCTTTAGTGATTTTAATGGGAATGATGATGTTGGGATATACACCACTGTTTTCAGCAGTTGCTGCTATTTTTTCTACATTAGTATCATCCTGGTTTAGAAAAGAAACTAGAATGGATTTAAAGACCATCATAGCAGCAACAGCAGAAGGAGCTAGAGGTGCTATTGGCGTAGGCGTATCATGTGTATTGATTGGTCTTATTATTGGAACCGTTTCTTTAACGAGTTTGGGGTTAAATTTTGGTTATGTGGTTTTAGAAGTTGTAGGAGAAGGACAACTTTTCTTAGGTGGATTTATGGTAATGATTATGAGTACAATCTTAGGAATGGGGGTTCCAGGTGTAGCTGCATATGTTATTGTGGCAGCAGTAGCAGTACCTGTACTAATCAATGTGGGTGCAACACCAATGGCTGCACATATGTTTTGCCTAATTTATGCTTGTTTATCTAATATTACGCCACCAGTGGCTATGAGTTCTTATGTAGCGGCAGGTATAGCTAAATCAAATCAAACCAAGACATCATTGATTGCCATTAAATTAGGTATTACAGGATTTATTCTACCATTCTTCTTCTTAAATAATCCTCTTTTATTATTTGGAAGTGTTGAAGGTGTATCTCTGTTATTAACAATTAGGACACTAATTACTGCTTCTGTTGGGGTTCTTTGTTTAGCTGCAGGTACAGAGGGAATGTTAATTAAAGAATGTTCTGTGGTTACTAGAGTCTTGCTTATTATCGTTGGGCTTTTAGCGATTGATCCAAAACTACAAACAGATATTTTAGGGATGATAATATTAATAACCATCACTATGATACAAATGAGAAGGAAAGATCATGCTTTAACAGCTTAGTATAGACATATGCTTTAAAAGCTAAATTTTAATATACACAGTCTGCGGTTTTGCCCAAAACATGGGTTGCAAGTATACCTTAGTATCTTAAAATTTAGAAGCTCGTGTCTATAGAATATAAATTAAATAAAATAGGGGGAAATGCTAAATGAAAAAAGTATTGTTGTTAATCTTAATATCTCTGATGATTTTATCAGGATGTGCTACAAAACCAAGCGAAAATATGGCCCAAAATGAGACTGGTGGAAAAGAAGCAGTAACAATTAATATTCCGACTGCGGCAACCACAGGAGCACTTTATCCTTTGGGCTCATCTATCGCTAATTTATGGAGTAATGATTTAGACTATGTAAGAGCTAGCGCACAAGCTTCTAATGGAGGAATCGATAATTTAAACCTATTACAAAGCGGGGAAGCTCAAGTAAGTATGGCTGTTACCAGTGTTATGTATCAGTCTTATAAAGGGGAAGCAACTTTTGAAGGAAGACCTAATGAAAAACTAAGAGTGATTTCTGGACTATACTACAACCCAAATCAAGTAGTTGTAAGAAAAGAATCAAATATTAATAGCTTGCAGGATATAGTAGGGAAAAACTTTGCTTCTGGTGCTCCTGGAAGTACTACAGAAGTAGAAACAAATCTTCATTTAACAGAAGCAGGTATTAATTATCCAGATGGATTAAAAGTACAATTTATTGGTTTTACTGAAGCCATCGATCTTATGAGAAATAAGCAATTAGATGGTGCTTGGATTATGGCGGGATTGCCTACTGCTGCTGTAACAGAAATTACTACGACTGCAGGTGGTAAGCTGGTTTCAATTGAAGGGGATGTTATTACTAAATTACAAGAAAAATATCCTTGGTATGCAAAGTATACTATTCCAGCAGGAACTTATGATGGACAAGAAGAAGATGTAACAACCACTGCAATAAAGATGGCAATGTTTACAACTGCAGATCTTTCAGAGGATGTAGTATATGATTTAACAAAATCCTTCTGGGAAAATATAGATACTTTAAAACAATCTAATAATGCATTGAAAGATTTAACTATCGAAGATGCAGTTACAGACTTAGCGGGACTTCCGCTGCATGATGGTGCAATCAAGTATTATAAAGAAGTAGGGGTTCTAAAATAAGAATTAGGTGCATGGAACTCAGTATCAAGGTGAGTAGAGGTCAATGAAAAAATAAGCCTAAAAAGAGCGTGTTGTATGTGTCCTATTTAGAGAGAAATTGGAAGTAAGTGTTAAAATATGGATAAGTTGTATATAGCATATAATATATAATCTTTAGAAAGTGTAGAATTTGATATACTCCCTTGATGGTAGATAGTTGAAATAATACAAACTGTTACCATGGAGGGGGTATTTTTTATTTAACAGAGGCTTATACCGTTATATTTTATCTTAAAAAATAGTGAAATATAGCACTAGATAAACTAGTACCTTTTAAGCGCCTTGAACATGGAGAAGAAATATACCTTAAGCGAATTTATGTGAAAATTATAGTGATGAAAAGAATTATTTTCTGATATAATTCAAATTATAGGATAAAAGCATATGATAGTAAGCTGACTTCAGCAAACTGGAATATCAAAAATTATGATAAATATATTGAAGTTAACGGGAGGAAGAAAAATGACATTACATATTGTATTATTAGAACCAGAAATTCCACAAAACACAGGCAATATTGCAAGAACTTGTGTTATTACCAATTCTGTATTACATGTAATTGGCCCAATTGGATTTTCTTTAGATGAAAAAGCTGTTAAAAGAGCAGGATTAGATTACTGGGATTTATTGGATTTTAGATATTATAACAATTATGAAGAATTTGTTGAAAAAAACCCTAATGCTAGAATTTATTATGCCACCACAAAGGCTGAAAAAAGGCATAGTGATGTAACTTATGAAAAAGAGGTATATGTGATGTTCGGTAAGGAAACCGCGGGGATTCCTAAAACAATTCTTGAGGCAAATACAGAAACCTGCATAAGAATCCCTATGCTAAATATAGAAAAGGCGCGTTCATTAAACTTGTCTAACTCCGTGGCTATTGCAGTGTATGAAGTTTTAAGACAATGGGATTATCCAGGGATGAGATAGAAATGAAATTAGGGTAAAAATTATTCAGGATGCTAGATTATGGCTTGAGTTAACGTTAATGGTAGACATATATAATTTTCTTCAAAAAGAAGTAAGAGATCCATAGAGGAGGTATAAAATGAATAATATTCAAATTATCACCGATAGCATGACAGATGTTCCCAAGTATTTAGTAGATAAGTATTCTATTCGTGTAGTGCCACTCACCATCAATTTTGAAGATGGTGAGTATCGTGATGGTGTAGACCTAACAGGTAAGGCGTTCTATCAAAAGTTAACAGAGGTCAATGAATTGCCTAAGACATCTCAGGTTACTCCAAATACTTTTATAGAAGTCTTTAAAGAAACATTAAAGGAAGGTAAAGAAGTTATTTGTATTAATGGCTCTTCTAAGGCCAGTGGCACCCATCAAGCGGCGCTGTTAGCTAAAAACGAATTAAACAGTGCTAACAGTAATAAAATTGATGTATTTGACACAATGGGTCTGTGTTTTGGAGGAGGTTTTTATGTATATGAAGCCGCCAAAATGATAGAAGAGGGCAAATCAAGGAAAGAAATTGTTGATATGCTAAAAAAAATGAAGTCAAAAATAGATCATATTTTTACTGTTGAGACATTGGAATACTTAAAAAAAGGTGGTAGATTAAATCCTATGAAGGCTACCATAGCCACGATACTAAATGTAAAGCCTATACTAACAGTTGTAGATGGCCTGGTGGAACCCTTAGATAAGGTAAGGGGCAGTAAGAAGGTCATTGGTAAAATGATAGCATTGGCTAAGGAGAGGGGCGGAGACTTTACGGGTAAAACTATAGCAATCGCTCATGCTAATGACCCTAAAAAAGCGGAGGCGTTAAAAGAAGTGGTGTTAAATGAATTAAAACCCAAAGAAATCATTATGACGGAAATAGGCTGCACCATAGGAACCCACGCAGGGCCTGGTACTTTAGCAATCTTTTACCATAAATAGTTATCTTGATTTTGTTTTAGGGTAAAGGCCTCCACCTGATTCCTCGATGTTTCAGCTTGCTGGAACGAGTCCACGTATAACTCTTGAGATAAATGTTGGAATTTGAAGTCTTTGATTTTTAAAAATAGAAATGTTAAAAAAAATACAAATTTTTTCAAAAAAACTGTTGCCTAAAAAACGATTTCCTATTATAATGGATTCAGATAGATTAAATTGATTATCTATTAACAAAGTATTTTAAAATTTAATAAATACACGCTGGAAGAAAAGTGCGGGAGAGATCTAAATGATAGATAGTAATTGACTCATTTAGGCGCCGAAGGAACAAACTAAAAACTCGCCATTTTTAGTGAATATCTCAGGCAAAAGGACCGTATTTGGACAGTTCTCTGGAAAGCTAATATAGCACCGAAGGAGCAATTTCTATAAAGTTGGAAGGAAACTCTCAGGTTAATAAACAGAGGTGATTTATCGTATAGGCATACATATAAATTACTTCTGTTTTTGTTTTGCCTATCCAATAAACATGTGTAAAATATAAACTAGATTATTTTAATTACAGCTACATGAAATAAGCAGTTTTACATAAAATAAACTTAGTTCATAAGGAAATGTGTTAAATGGAGGTAGATGTTTGAAGCCGATTATAGTTACAAATAACAATAAAACCTGGGAAAAATATCATGATGCTTATAAAGTATTCTTCATTGAAGGAACTTATATGGAGGTTTTAGTCACTGTCAGGGATTGGATACATAAAGGACATCAATTACTGACACATCCTTTATCAGGAAGCATAAAACCCAATGAAACCCCTTATAAAAGCATCCTAGTTTCAGATATACAGAAAGAAATGCATATGGATTCTTTAATCATCATTGAAGAAAGCATGCATACTGCAAAAAAGTTTATGGAGATGAAAAAAACACCAGTATGGTCTGAAGATATTTTAGAAGACTTTAGAGAAGTTGACTGTAGGTTGCTAGATAGTGCTATACAAAGTATAATTTAGTGTTAAGTTAATTTAACTTAGGGTAATTTAACAATGCAAACCCTAAAAAACAAGAAGGAGTGAGATAAATGGAAAAAATTTATGACGTGGTGATTATTGGAGCTGGGCCTGCTGGGCTGGCCGCAGGATTATATGCTGCAAGAGGAAAAATGTCTACATTAATTTTAGAAAAAGATAAGACTGGTGGTCAAATTGTTACAACCCATGAGGTAGCGAATTATCCAGGGTCTATTCAAAATGCTACAGGACCAAGCTTGATTGCTAGAATGGTAGAACAATGTAAAGAGTTTGGGGCAGAAATAAAAAAAGATACCATCAAAGAAATAAAAACAGAAGAAAAAATCAAAGTTTTAGTAGGTGAGAAAGAAACCTATCAGGCAAGAACAATTATTGCAGCTCCAGGAGCGGTGCCAAGGCCAATGGGTGTACCAGGAGAAAAGGAACTAACTGGCAAAGGCGTATCCTACTGTGCTACCTGTGATGCTGACTTCTTTACAGATTTTGAAGTATTTGTAATAGGTGGAGGAGATTCAGCTGTAGAGGAAGCAATGTACCTTACAAAGTTTGCAAGAAAAGTAACGATTGTACATAGAAGAGATGAATTAAGGGCTGCAAAATCTATTCAAGAAAAAGCCTTTAAAAACCCTAAAATGAACTTTATGTGGGACACTGTCATCGAAGAGGTCAAAGGTGATGGTGTGGTAGAATCTGTTGTATTTAAAAACGTTAAGAGTGGAGAATTAACAGAATATCATGCAGATGAAGAAGATGGAACATTTGGTATTTTCGTCTTCGTTGGATATATTCCACAAACAGATTTATTTAAAGGTTTATTAGAAATGGATGAGACAGGTTACTTAATTACAGATGACAATATGAATACTAAGATTCCCGGCGTATTTGCAGCGGGTGATTGTAGAGTGAAATCTTTAAGACAAGTAGTTACTGCAGTATCCGATGGAGCGATTGCAGCTATTCAAGCAGAAAAATATATTGAAAATGCTTTCCATGAATAAAGTTTACTTTATAAGGAGGTGAAAAAATGCTATCTGTTGACAAAGACACTTTTGATAAAGAAGTACTAGAGGCATCAGAAACTGTATTAGTAGATTTTTGGAGTGATGGCTGTGAGCCATGCAAAGCATTATTACCAGACATTGAAGAATTAGAAGGGGTTTATGGTGACAAAATAAAATTTGTCAAATTAAATACAACACAAGCTAGAAGATTAGCCATCAAACAAAAAGTTTTAGGTCTACCTACAATCTCTATTTATAAAGCTGGAGAAAAGATAGAGGAAGTAACTAAAGATGATGCTACAAAGGAAAATATTGAGGCAATGATTAAAAGACATATATAGTACTTTACTGTTATTTTGGCCTATAGCAGCAACGAAATCATTTAGCTATAGGCCACCCATAAATAAAGGGAGGTGAAGCTTGTGCGATTAGAGTTAGGAAATATATTCATTAAAGATGTACAATTTGGTCAAACTACTAAAGTAGAAGATACTATTCTCTATATTAACAAAGAGGAACTATTGAATGCAGTTGGTGGAAGTGAACACATCAAAAGTTTAGATGTTGAATTAGCTCACCCAGGTGAAGAAGTAAGAATCACACCTGTAAAAGATGTAATAGAACCAAGGGTTAAAGTAGAGGGACCAGGTGGAATATTCCCTGGAGTATTAAGTAAAGTTGAAACGGTTGGAACTGGTCGTACCCATGCATTAAAGAACGTTGCAGTTGTTACTGCTGGTAAAATCGTTGGTTTCCAAGAGGGAATTATCGACATGACAGGACCAGGAGCTGAATACACTCCATTTTCTAAGCTTCATAACATTGTTATCGTAGCTGAGCCTGCAGAAGGTATTAATCAATATGACCATGAAGCAGCAGTGAGAATGATAGGATTAAAGGCTGCACAATATCTTGGTGAGTTTGCTAAGAACCTTGAGCCAGATGAAATGAAATATTTCGAAACAGAGCCTATTTTGGAGTCAGTAAAGAAATATCCTGATTTACCAAAGGTTGGATATGTATATATGCTTCAAACACAAGGATTATTACATGATACCTACGTATATGGCGTAGATGCAAAGAAAATTGTACCTACGATACTTTATCCAACAGAAATCATGGATGGGGCTATTATCAGCGGCAACTGCGTATCTGCTTGTGACAAAAACCCAACTTATGTGCATCAAAATAATTCTATTATCAATGACCTTTATGAAAAACATGGGAAAGAAATTAATTTTGTTGGGGTAATCATTACCAATGAAAACGTTTATCTTGCTGATAAAGAAAGATCTTCTAACTGGACAGCAAAGTTATGCAAATATTTAGGATTAGATGGTGTAATTGTTTCTCAAGAAGGTTTTGGTAACCCTGATACTGACTTAATTATGAACTGCAAGAAAATTGAAAATCAAGGTATCAAAACTGTTATTGTAACGGATGAATATGCAGGTAGAGACGGTGCATCTCAATCTTTAGCAGATGCTGATCCAAAAGCAGATGCTGTAGTAACCAATGGCAATGCTAATGAAACCATCGTATTACCTCCAATGAAGAGAATTATCGGCGTAACTGACTATATTGATGTTATTGCAGGCGGATTTGCAGGAAGCTTAAGAGAAGATGGCAGCATTGAGGTAGAAATTCAAGCTATTACAGGTGCAACCAATGAAACAGGTTTTGGAAAGTTAACAGCAAAAGGTTACTAATATTTTTCAAGCAATTGAGTTCATTAAATAGATGAAATAAAAAATTATACAGAAGGGATGATATACATGGGATTTTATGATAATAAAAAAGTTATCATTGTTGGCGATAGAGACGGTATTCCTGGTCCAGCCATCGAAGAATGCCTAAAGGGTACAGGTGCAGAAGTAGTGTTCTCATCTACTGAATGCTTTGTCTGAACCGCTGCAGGAGCAATGGACTTAGAAAACCAACAAAGAGTAAAGGATTTAACTGAAAAGCACGGAGCAGAAAATATGGTAGTGCTTTTAGGAGCTGCGGAAGCAGAAGCAGCAGGTCTTGCTGCTGAAACTGTAACAGCAGGTGATCCAACCTTTGCGGGTCCATTGGCAGGAGTCCAGTTAGGACTTAGAGTATATCATGTAGTTGAACCACAGTTCAAAGACGAAGTAGATGCTGAAGTTTATGATGAACAAGTTGGCATGATGGAAATGGTGTTAAATGTTGATGAAATCATCGAAGAAATGAGTAACATCAGAAACGAGTTTTGTAAATTCAACGATTAATCAATAAACTATCCCGTTAAAATTTAGAGAGGGGGGAAAATATGAGTAAAAAAAGAGTCGTTCATTATATCAATCAATTCTTCGCTGGCGTTGGTGGTGAAGAAAAAGCTGATATTCAACCGGAAGTGAAGGAAGAAACTATAGGGCCTGGTATGGCTTTTAACACGGCCTTTAAAGAAGAAGCAGAAATTGTAGCAACAATTGTATGCGGTGACTCTTATTTCAATGAAAATGTTGAAAAAGCACAAGCTGAAATCATTGAAATGATTAAAAAATATAACCCTGATTTATTCATAGCAGGACCTGCATTTAACGCTGGAAGATATGGTGTTGCTTGTGGTACAATAGCTAAAGCGGTACAAGATGAACTAGGAATCCCTGTATTAACAGGTATGTATACAGAAAATCCTGGAGCTGATATGTATAAAAAGAGCATTTATATTATACAAACTGGAAACTCAGCGGCAGCTATGAGGAAAGCAGTTCCTGATATGACGAATTTTGCTCTAAAATTATTAAAGGGTGAAGAAATAGGCTCCCCAGCAGAAGATAAGTATATGTCAAGAGGCATTAGAAAAAATTACTTTGCTGAGGAAAAGGGTTCTACTAGAGCTGTAAATATGTTAGTGAAAAAGCTAAAGGGTGAGGAATACGTTACTGAGTATCCAATGCCTGATTTCGATAGAGTGGAGCCGGGAGCAGCAATAAAAGATTTATCTAAAGCAAAAATTGCGCTAGTGACCTCTGGAGGTATCGTACCAAAGGGTAATCCAGATAGAATAGAATCTTCAAGTGCATCAAAATACGGTAGATATGACATTGCAGACTTTGCAGAACTTACAGGTGATGATCATGAAACAGCTCATGGTGGATATGATCCTGTTTATGCCAACACCAACCCCGACAGAGTATTACCAGTTGATGTATTAAGGGACCTTGAAAAAGAAGGACAAATAGGAGAATTATTTAGATATTTCTATAGTACCGTAGGAAATGGTACATCAGTAGCAAGTTCTAAAGCTTATGCAGCAGAAATTGCAAAAGAACTCATGGCTAATGGTGTGGATGCAGTTATCCTAACCTCCACATGAGGCACCTGTACACGTTGCGGTGCAACGATGGTAAAGGAAATAGAGAGAACAGGCATGCCAGTAGTTCACATTTGTACAGTCGTACCGATTTCCCTTACAGTTGGTGCCAATAGAATTATCCCAGCGGTGGCTATACCTTACCCATTAGGAAACCCTGCACTAAGTGAAAAGGATGAAAAGGTATTAAGAAGAAAGCTAGTGGAAAAATCTCTTAAGGCTTTAGCTACAGAAGTAGAGGGTCAAACTGTTTTTGAAGACTAATGAATTTTGCCAGCTGGTTAAACAGCTGGCATATTTAATTAATATATGATTAAATAGAAGTAGTTTTTAAAAAATACCACGGAGGTGCAAACAATGTCCTATGCAGTAGTAAAAGGATCATCCTATGTTTTAATGCATACACCAGATATGATTATGCACAATGGAACAACCCAAACAACAGAAAAACAATCTAACCCTAATTCCGAGTACCTACAAAAACTACCTAATCATCTAAGAAGCTATGAAGCGGTAGTAAGCTACCCACCAAACCAAGTATACATTGGAAAACTAAAACCAGAAGAGCTAAGAAATTATGATATGCCATGGTATGACAAGGAAGTAGAAGGGGCAGATCGTTACGGTAAATTCGGTGAAATTATGCCACAGGCAGAATTTATCGGCTTACTAAAAATTGTAGACGCCTTCGACCTAGTAAAACTAGAAAAAGGTTTCACATCCAAAGTAAAAGAAGAACTAAAAAAACACCCCCTTATGAAGGAAAGCCTAGTAGCGAAGCTAAAAGAAGGGGATGACATAGAAGAAATCAACAAAGCTATTAAAGAATTTCATGCAGAAGCCATTTACCATGACAATGAATTAGTAGGCTGCGTAAAAAGAGCCCATGAATTTGACACCAACTTAAACGCCCACATTATGTATGAAAACCTAGTAGTAAAGGCATCCGGGGTACTAGCCTTCCTACATCTATTAGACAAAAACAACATCGAAGCAAGTGCAATTGATTATGTTATAGAGTGTTCAGAAGAAGCCTGCGGTGACATGAACCAAAGAGGCGGCGGAAACTTTGCAAAATCCATAGCAGAAATGGCAGAAGCAGTAAACGCTACAGGATCAGATACAAGAGGTTTCTGTGCAGCACCAACACATGCTCTAATCGAAGCAGCAGCCTTAGTAAAGGCAGACGTATATGAAAATGTCGTGATCGTAGCCGGTGGAGCAACAGCAAAACTAGGCATGAACGGAAAAGACCATGTAAAAAAAGACATGCCGATCCTAGAGGATATCATAGGAGGCTTTGCCGTACTAGTAAGTAAAAACGATGGCATCAACCCAGTTTTAAGAACAGACCTATTAGGAAGACATACGGTAGGCACAGGCTCATCACCACAAGCTGTAATTACCTCATTAATCACAGCACCATTAGATCGTGGGGGCTTAAAAATTACAGATATCGATAAATACTCCGTAGAAATGCAAAACCCAGACGTCACCAAACCAGCAGGAGCAGGAGATGTACCAGAAGCCAACTACAAAATGATTGCAGCTTTAGGAGTAAAACGTGGAGAATTAGACAGAAAAGACGTAGCAACCTTTGGAGAAAAGCACGGTATGCCAGGTTGGGCACCAACCCAAGGGCATATTCCAAGCGGTGTACCTTATATCGGTCATGCTAGAGAAGCCTTTTTAAACAAAGAAATCAATCGAGCCATGATCGTAGGAAAAGGCAGCTTATTCCTAGGAAGAATGACCAACCAATTTGACGGTGTTTCCATTGTGATGGAACAAAACAACGGACAAGGTGAGGCGACAGTAGGTATATCAGAAGGCGATGTAAAAAATATGATAGCAGAAGCCATGAGAAACTTTGCCACACACTTATTAGAAGAATAAGGAGTGAATACAATGTCAGAAAACAAAGCAGTAAAACAAATGATCGGCAAAGTATTCAACAACATAGCCGATGCCATAGAAACCGGCGAATTTGGTAAAAAAACAAGAATAGGCCTAACCACCTTAGGCAGCGAGCATGGGGTAGAAAACCTCGTAAAAGCAGCACAAATGGCAGCAAAGTCCTCAACAGGTTATCAGATAGTTTTAATAGGCCCTAAAGTAGAAAGCGATCTAGTACAATATGAAGCCAATACAGAAGAAGAAGCCCACAAAAAAATGGAAGAACTACTGGACAGTGGAGAAATAGACGGATGCGTTACCATGCACTACAGCTTCCCTATTGGTGTATCTACCGTAGGAAAAGTCATCACTCCTGGTAAAGGAAAAGAAATGTTTATTGCCACCACCACCGGTACATCTTCACCCCATAGAACAGAAGCGATGGTAAAAAATGCCCTTTACGGCATCATAGCAGCCAAAGCCAATGGTATTAAAAATCCAACCGTAGGAATCTTAAACGTAGACGGGGCAAGACAAGTAGAAAAGGCCTTAAAAGAACTAAAAGCTAACGGTTATGCTATCAACCTGACAGAATCTATGCGAAGTGACGGCGGCTGTATCATGAGGGGAAATGACCTTTTGGCAGGAACACCAGACATTATGGTACAGGACACCTTAAGCGGCAACGTATTAATGAAGGTATTCTCTGCCTTTACAACAGGAGGAGATTACGAATCCATCGGTTATGGCTATGGCCCAGGGATAGGAGAAGGACAAGAAAGAACCATCTTGATTTTATCAAGAGCCTCCGGTGTCCCAGTGGTAGCCAATGCCCTTCAATATGCAGCAGAACTAGTAAAGGGTAACCTGAAGGAAGTAGCCAAAGAAGAATTCCAGGCCGCAAAAAAAGCAAACCTGGATGAAATATTAAAGAGCCTAACAAAAGACAACAAAAAAGCAAAAGAAGCTGATGAAGAGATAACAGCACCACCAAAGGAAGTGGTGACAGGCTCTATATCAGGGATTGATATTATGGATCTAGAGGATGCTGTAAAAGCCCTATGGAAAAAGGGTATTTATGCAGAAAGCGGTATGGGTTGTACAGGACCGATCCTGATGGTGAATGAAGCAAAGGTAAAGGATGCACTAATGCTGCTACAGGAAGCAGGATTTGTGGCAGGAGAGAAAAGCGATTGTTAGCAGATGATATAAAAAATTAAAGAAAGTAAAAAAGCCTCAGATAATTCTGAGGTTTCTTTTATGCAAATTTTATGCCAAAAACTTATATATATCTTTGATTTTATGGCGGCTTAATGGTATAATGAGTCTATAGACTTAAATGAAAGGGTGAATACCATGAAAATGGGGTATAATTTACATCTAGAGCAGTCACAAAAGCTGATCATGACACCTCAGCTTAAGCAAGCTATTAAGATTCTTCAACTAGCAACTTTTGAACTAGATCAATATATTCAACACCAGGTTGAAATCAATCCCATTTTAGAAGTTACCCCTCCTCCAAAAGAAGATAAATATACAGCTGAAGTAGAGAAACGGTTGGAAGAAAAAATAAACTGGAAGGAATATCTAGAGGATTTTAATAATTATGAGTATTCCAAGCCTAGTTATAATGAAGATAATCAATTTAATTATGAAAATATTGTTTCTACAAATACAACGCTTCAAGAACACCTTTTGTTCCAATATAACATTGCGGTCTTAGACTATAGATATAAGGAAATCGGTGAGTATATTATAGATAATTTAAATGAAAATGGTTATTTGATTGGAACGGTTGAAGAGATTGCAAAGGAACTTGGGGAAGAAGTAGATACGGTGGAAAGTATTCTTGAAATCATTCAAACCTTTGATCCAGCGGGTGTAGCTGCACGGAATTTAAAAGAGTGTTTATTGATACAATTAAGACAGTTAGGTATAAACAATGATGATAAGGTTTGCAGAGTTGTAGAGGAATACCTAGAGGAAGTTGCACAGAACAAATACCCTTATGTTGCTAAAAAGCTAGGTATAGATGTGAAAGAAGTGCAGGAGATATGTGATTTTATAAGAACTTTAGAGCCAAAACCCGGTAGAAAGTTTGCTTCTGTGAGTAATCATTATATTGTGCCAGATGCAGCTATTAAAAAAATGGGGGGCGAATACTTTATTATTTTAAATGATAAGAATCTGCCATCATTGACCATTAGGGAAGATTATAAAAAACTCATTGCCAGTGAGGGTGAAGATACTGAGGCTGCAAAGTTTTTAAATGATAAACTCAACTCTGCTGTTTGGTTGATTAGAAGTATTGAGCAAAGAAGACAAACCATCTATAAAGTAGTAGAAGTCATTGTAAAAAAACAGAAAAACTTTTTTGAACATGGAAAAAAGCATCTTAAGCCTTTGACATTGAAGGAGATTGCTGAGGAAATTGAAGTTCATGAATCTACTGTTAGTCGTGCTACAAATGGAAAGTACGTAGATACGCCTATGGGGGTCTTTGAATTAAAATATTTCTTTTCCAGTGGCGTAGGAGCAGCTGATGGAGATGGCATTTCTGCTGAGAGTATTAAAAATCATATGAGGGAAATCATTGAGGCAGAAAATCCTTGTAAACCATGGAGCGATGATAAAATCGCTAAGCTTTTAGGTGAACGAGGCATTATGATTTCAAGGAGGACAGTTGCAAAATATAGAGAAGATATGCAAATTGCATCTTCTTCAAAGCGAAAAAGATATCAATAAACCTAGGTTTTTCCTAGGTTTATTTGATTTTTATTATTTATTAATAAAAATTACAAAAAAGGGATTGATTAATACCACATTATGCTATATAATTTACCTGTAATTGGCGTTATTTTTTTATGGTCATAGGGACATAATAAGTTTTAGGGGGACGCTAAAAGTCCTACACAGAAAGAAGGATGATTATGCAAAATATTATCGACTTACAAAAAAAAATTGTGCCGGAAGTTTTGACCATCTTAGAAAAGCGCTACAGTATTTTAAGAAATATTCATGAAATGCAACCCATTGGAAGAAGAGGACTAGCCAATAAGTTGGGCATCGGAGAAAGAATTATCAGAACAGAGGTAGATCTTTTGAAAAGTCAAGGACTGATTGAAGTGACGGCAGCAGGTATGTCATTAACCCTAGAAGGGGAGCATATTATAAATAGTCTTCAAGAATACATATATAAAATACATGGCATCAAGTATCTAGAGGAAAAGTTAAAAAAGAAGCTAGAGGTTTTGGAAGTTAAAATTGTGCCAGGAGACCTTGCTGAAAATCCATATGTACTAGTGGACATGGGTATGGTTGCTGCTAATGCAATAGAAAGTAATATACAAGATAATAGTATTATCGGTATTACTGGTGGCGGTACAATGGTGGCAGTTGCTAAAGGAATAACTAAACCTACGAAATGCAATAATATTACTGTGGTTCCTGCCCGCGGCGGTATAGGAAGAGAAGTTGAAAAGCAGGCCAACACCATTACCGCTGAAATGGCAAGAAGGTTAAAGTGTCAGTATCAACTTTTACATGCGTCTGATACGCTGGGACAGCAAGCACTAGAAAGTGTTTTGAAAGATCCTGAAATACAAAAAGTTACGGATATTATTAAGTCTGTAAATCTATTGGTCTTTGGGATTGGCAGAGCAGACAAGATGGCAGAGCGCAGAGAACTCCCTAAACCCGTAATTGATAAGCTTAAAGGTTTAAAGGCGGTTGCAGAGGCCTTTGGCTATTATTTCACTAGAGAGGGAGAAATTGTTTATAATATGCAGACAATTGGCATCAGTTTTAAGGATTTCGAAAGAATTTCTACTGTTATAGGGGTTGCAGGAGGAAAAAATAAAGCAGAAGCGATTGTAGCAGTGTCTAAGTTGAAAAAATCAATGATTTTAGTGACTGATGAGGCAGCGGCGGTAGAAATACTGCAAAAATATTAGAATCCTTTACGAAATAGTAATAATACACCTTTAAAAGTCAAATATTAAATTTAGCATATTTTAAAATTTTTATAACAAAAATTAATTTAGGAGGTAATACAATGAGTGTAAAAGTAGCAATTAATGGTTTTGGAAGAATTGGGAGAAATGCTTTTAAAGCAGCTTTAGAGGAGAAAAGAGACTGGGAGATTGTAGCCATCAATGATTTAACTGATCCTAACACCTTAGCTCATTTACTTAGATATGATAGCTTATATGGTAAATTTAATGGAACAATAGAAGCAAAGGAAGATGCTATCGTTGTAAACGGTAAAGAAATAAAAATCTTTGCTGAAAGAGATCCCGAAAATTTACCATGGGGTAAAATTGGGGTAGATATTGTAATAGAAGCTACTGGAATCTTCAGAAGTAAAGATAAGGCACAAAAGCATATTACAGCGGGAGCAAAGAAGGTAGTAATTACTGCACCTGCCAAAAAAGAAGACATCACTATCGTAATGGGTGTAAATGAAGAAAAATATGATGCAGCGAACCACCATATCATTTCTAATGCTTCTTGCACAACAAACTGCTTAGCTCCTTTTGCTAAAGTTCTTGATGAAAAGTTTGGCATCAAAAAAGGACTAATGACAACAATTCATGCTTACACCAATGACCAAAAAATTCTTGATTTACCTCATGAAGACTTAAGACGTGCAAGAGCAGCTGGCCAATCTATTATACCAACTACAACAGGAGCGGCAGAGGCAGTAGCATTAGTATTACCACAATTAAAGGGCAAGTTAAGCGGTATGGCGATGAGGGTACCAACACCTACAGTATCTGTAGTGGACTTAGTTGCTGAGTTAGAAAAGAGCACAACTGCTGAAGAAGTGAATGCAGCATTAAAGGAAGCAGCAGCAGGAGAATTAAAAGGAATTTTAGAGTTTTCTGAAGAGCCATTGGTTTCAATGGATTACAGACAAGATCCAAACTCTTCTATCGTTGATGGATTATCTACAATGGTAATGGACGGTAATTTAGTAAAGGTTATATCTTGGTATGACAATGAGTGGGGTTATTCTGTAAGAGTAGTAGATCTTGTTTCTTATATTGTAAGCAAAGGTTTATAAAAAGAAAGAGAACTTAACAATTATAAAGACAAGCCATGCAGGATGTAGCCTATTGTTGTTACATCCTGTATAATAGTTAACCCATATAAAAACTAAATGAAACCTCAATCTTAATCTAAAAATCAGGAGGGGTATACATGTCATTGCTTAATAAAAAAACAGTAGAAAACTTAGCTGTTGAAGGAAAGAAAGTATTAGTAAGGTGTGACTTTAACGTTCCAATGGATGGTGAGGGAAAGATTACTGATGATATCAGAATTCGTGCCGCACTGCCAACGATTCAGTACTTAATGAATCAAGGTGCAGCCGTTATCCTGATGTCTCATTTGGGAAGACCAAAAGGGGAAGCAAATCCTAAATATTCCTTGACAGCTGTGGCTGCAAGAATCAGTGAATTATTGAATAAAGATGTTATTTTCGCCGACGATGACATGGTTGTAGGAGAAAAGACGAGAGCATTGGCTGCTAACTTAAAAGCTGGAGAAGTAATGCTCCTACAAAATGTTCGTTATAGACAAGAAGAAGAAAAAAATAATACAGACTTTTCTAAGGAATTGGCTTCTTTAGGAGATCTTTTTGTGAATGATGCCTTTGGCACAGCCCATCGTGCCCACAGTTCTACTGCGGGTGTTGCAGATTTCTTACCATCTGCTATGGGCTACCTTATAGAAAAAGAAGTAAACTTCATGGGTAAGGTCCTAGAAAATCCTGAAAGACCTTTTGTAGCTATATTAGGTGGAGCAAAGGTTTCAGATAAAATCGGTGTGATTGAGAACTTAATTGATAAAGTAGATACGCTATTAATTGGTGGTGGCATGGCTTATACCTTCTTCAAGGCACAGGGTTATCAAATTGGAAAATCTCTTTTAGAGGAAGATAAGCTGCAATTAGCTTTAGATCTCATCAATAAGGCAAAGGAAAAAAACGTAGAGTTGCTTTTACCTGTAGATACAGTAGTGGCAAAGGAATTTAAAGCAGATGCAGAACATAAGACGGTAACGATTGATCATATAGATGAAGATGTGATGGGTTTAGATATAGGAGAGAAAACTATGGCATTATTCAGCGAGAAGGTGAAAAATGCAAAAACAGTCCTATGGAACGGCCCGATGGGAGTTTTTGAAATGCCAGCCTTCGCTATAGGAACAAAAGAAGTTGCCAAGGCGTTAGCTGAAAGCAATGCTACCACGATCATAGGTGGTGGAGACAGCGCTGCGGCTGTAGAGCAGTTAGGCTTTGCTGATAAAATGACCCATATTTCTACTGGCGGGGGTGCTTCCTTAGAATTTTTAGAAGGAAAGATTTTACCCGGGATTGATGTTTTAGAAAACAAATAGAGAGGAGGTCTTCCCATGAGAATACCAATTATAGCTGGCAACTGGAAAATGCATAATACCATAGACGAAGCGGTAGCCCTTGCTAAAGCCCTTAAAGATGAGGTAGCCAAAACAGATGTCAAGGTGGTTCTTTGCTGCCCCTTTACAGTTTTAGGAGAAGTGAAAAAGGCAATAGAAGGCTCCAATATAGCATTAGGAGCACAAAATATGCACTGGGAGGATGCTGGTGCCTATACAGGAGAAATATCTGCGGATATGTTAAAAGATCATGGGGTTGACTATGTTATTATTGGACACTCGGAGAGAAGACAGTATTTTAACGAAACTGATGAAACGGTAAATAAAAAAGTGAAAAAAGCTTTAGCAAAGGATTTGATTCCTATTTTGTGTGTAGGAGAAACCTTAGAGGAGAGAGAGTCCGAAAAGACCTACGAAATTGTAAAAAGCCAAACCCTAAAGGCTCTTGAAAATATCGAAAAAGGCGAAGTAGAGAAGTTAGTTGTCGCTTATGAGCCTATTTGGGCTATTGGCACAGGGAAAACTGCGTCTCCAGAGGATGCTAATGCGGTAATTGCATATATTCGTGAGGTGCTAAAGGAAAAGTACGGAGAGGAAACCTCAGAAATCATACCGATTCAATACGGTGGCAGCGTAAAAGCTGCTAATGCGACAGAAATCATGAATCAAGAGGATATAGATGGAGCTTTGGTAGGAGGAGCTAGTTTAAAAGCAGAAGAATTTTTAGCAATCGTAAATTTTTAATCTCCCGACTGCATTGTACTGGAACTGATTACGAAAGGAAGATTACTATGAAAAAACCCGTAGCGCTGATTATCTTAGATGGCTTCGGCATTAGGGAAAAAACCTTAGGAAATGCAATTAAGTCAGCCAATTTACCTAATTTTAATAAATTCATCAACAACTATCCTCACACCCAGATAGAAGCCAGTGGCATGGCGGTGGGCCTTCCAGAGGGACAGATGGGAAATTCAGAGGTAGGACATTTGAACATTGGTGCAGGAAGAATTGTCTACCAAGAATTAACGAGAATTTCCAAGGAAATAAGAGAAGGAGAGTTTTTCAAAAATCAAAGCTTTCTTGATGCTATTTCCCATGCAAAAGTCAACAATAAAAAATTACATCTGATGGGCCTAGTTTCTGATGGTGGCGTACATAGTCATACTGAACATCTATATGCGTTGCTGGAAATGGCAAAGCAGCAGGGGCTTGAGAAAGTTTATGTTCATTGCTTCCTAGATGGTAGGGATACACCACCGCAAAGTGCAAAGGGATATATTGAAGGTTTAGTAGAAAAGATCAAAGAAATAGGTGTAGGGAGGGTTGCTACCCTTTCCGGCAGATATTATGCTATGGATCGTGATAAAAGATGGGAAAGAACAAAACTAGCCTACGATGCATTGGTAGATGGCAAAGGTAGATTGGCTGAAAACCCTGTAGCGGCTGTAGAAATGGCTTATTCCCTAGAAGAAACAGATGAATTTGTTCTTCCGACGGTTATACCTAATACAGAAGGATTGATTGATACAGTTGAAGAAGATGATAGTGTTATCTTCTTCAATTTTAGACCAGATAGAGCAAGGCAAATGACGAGAGCTTTGATGGATAAAAATTTCGATGGGTTTGTTAGAGATAAAGACTTTTTTGAGCTGCATTATGTGACTATGACTTTATATGATAAAAGTATTGAAAATGTAGATATTGCCTATAAACCGCAAAGCTTTGTCAATACATTAGGAGAGTACGTAAGTGCAAAGGGCTTAAAACAGCTAAGAATCGCAGAGACCGAAAAGTATGCCCATGTCACCTACTTCTTCAACGGTGGGGTGGAGACACCAAATCCAGGAGAAGATCGAAAACTCATTCAATCACCACAGGTAGCTACCTATGACTTAAAACCAGAGATGAGTGCTGAAGAGGTAACAGAAGAACTTCTCAAGGAACTGGATAAGGATCAATATGATCTGATTGTTTTAAATTATGCTAACCCAGACATGGTAGGACACACAGGAATTGTGGAAGCTGTAATCAAAGCTTTAGAAAAGGTAGACGATTGCCTAGGAAGAGTTGTGGGAAAAATCCTAGAAAAGGGCGGCAAAGCCATTGTTACTTCTGACCACGGAAATTCAGAGGAATTAATTGATGAGGTAAATGGTACACCTGTTACTGCTCATACCATTAATCCTGTTCCTTTGATTTTAATCGGTCACGGTGGTGTAAAATTAAGGGAAGATGGCAAACTATGTGATATAGCTCCTACACTATTAGAACTCATGGAGCTGGAGCAGCCAGCAGAAATGACTGGAAATACCTTAATACTAAAATAAACTTCAACACTGAAAGGAGAGAAAAACATGACAATTATTAGTGATGTTTACGCAAGAGAGGTACTTGATTCTAGAGGTAATCCAACCGTAGAGGTAGAAGTATATTTAGAAAGTGGTGTAATGGGTAGTGCTATTGTACCATCAGGTGCATCTACTGGGGCTTTTGAAGCAGTAGAATTAAGAGATGGAGAGAAGGGCAGATTTTTAGGTAAAGGGGTTTTAAAGGCAGTAGAAAATGTAAATGAAATTATTGCGCCAGAGTTGGTTGGTGCAGATGCCCTAGACCAAGTACTTATTGATCAAATCATGATTGATCTGGATGGAACAGAAAACAAAGGGAAATTAGGTGCCAATGCTATCTTAGCGGTTTCCATGGCGGTGGCAAAGGCGGCAGCTGAAGAATTAGGCCTTCCTTTATTCCAATACTTAGGCGGGGTAAATGCAAAACAACTACCTGTACCGATGATGAATATCCTAAACGGTGGTGCGCATGCTGATAACAATGTAGATATCCAAGAGTTTATGATTATGCCTGTAGGTGCTGAAACCTATGGGGAAGGTATGAGAATGTGTGTAGAAATCTATCACAACCTTAAAGCTGTTCTTAAAGAAAAAGGTTTAGCTACTGGTGTAGGTGATGAAGGTGGATTTGCTCCAAACCTTGAATCCAACGAAGCAGCATTAAAAGTCATCATTGAAGCTATTGAAGCTGCTGGTTATAAGCCAGGAGAGCAGATTAAGTTAGCTTTAGACGTAGCGGCTACAGAAGTATATGATGAGAAGGAAAAAGTATATAAGTTATCTGGAGAAGGTGTAACCAAGACAGCTGAGGAAATGGTAGACTTTTATGAAGAGCTAGTAGGCAAATATCCAATTATCTCTATCGAAGACGGTTTAAGTGAAGAAGATTGGGATGGATGGAAGCTTATGACAGAAAGATTAGGAGATAAAATCCAAATTGTTGGAGATGACCTATTTGTAACCAATACAACAAGATTGAAAAAAGGTATCAAGTCTTCAACAGCGAATGCCATTTTAATCAAGTTAAACCAAATTGGTACCATTACAGAAACATTAGATGCTATCGAAATGGCAAAGCGAGCAGGCTATACAGCAGTTATTTCCCATCGTTCAGGAGAAAGTGAAGATGCTACGATTGCAGATATCGCTGTTGCTGTAAATGCAGGTCAAATTAAAACGGGAGCTCCTGCAAGAACTGATCGTGTAGCGAAATACAATCAACTTCTAAGAATTCAAGATATCTTAGGAGATACTGCACAGTATCTAGGAGAAGAAGTATTTTATAATATAAAGAAGTAAGTAAAAGTTGTTTAAGCATAAAAATACAATAAATACCAATAATAATAAAAGAAATAAGAGTAGAATAAACTCTTATTTCTTTTCTATTGAAAGAATTTGGTTGATTTTAAAGAGGTGCTATGTTACAATATTCATGTCAATTACAAGCGTGGGAGGTGGAAAAGCAGATGAGAATAGTACTTATGGTTCTTCAATTAATTACCAGTCTTGTACTGATTGGCAGTATATTATTACAATCAGGTAAAGATGCAGGGCTTTCTGGATCAATCACAGGTGGAGCAGAACAGTTATGGGGAAAACAGGGTAGAGGATATGAAGGTATGTTAAGTAAAGTGACAGCTATTGGTGCTGTACTATTTATTATTGTAGCTATTTTATTGGTGGCAATACAGTAATTATTTACTTATTAATAAAACTGAATAAAAGGAGGAGTACGTAAAATGGGTTTATTTGTTTTAGCACCAATTGTAGGTATTGTAGCGTTAATTTTCGCTTATATGCTTGCAGGCAGAATTAACAGCGTAGAGGTTGGAAATGCAAGAATGAAGGAAATATCCTCATATATTCATGAAGGGGCGATGGCTTTTTTAACACGTGAATATAAGACGCTAGTAATCTTTGCTGTAATACTAGCAGTAGTATTAGCTGTAGGTATTAATCCTTTGACCGCTGTTTGCTTCGTAGTAGGAGCATTGTTCTCAGGTTTAGCTGGATTCTTTGGAATGCAGGTAGCAACCAAGGCCAATGTAAGAACAGCCAATGCAGCAAAAGAGGGTGGAATGAACAAAGCTTTAAGCGTTGCCTTTTCTGGCGGTGCAGTTATGGGGATGTCTGTTGTAGGTTTAGGCCTTTTAGGCGTAGGGGGATTATTTATTATTTTATCCAACATGACATCTAATGTAGAAGCAGCTGAAATTATAACAGGTTTTGCTTTAGGGGCATCCTCTATTGCATTATTTGGTCGTGTAGGTGGGGGAATCTACACAAAAGCTGCTGACGTAGGAGCAGACTTAGTTGGTAAGGTAGAAGCAGGTATTCCTGAAGATGATCCAAGAAACCCAGCTGTTATTGCCGACAATGTGGGGGACAATGTTGGTGACGTTGCTGGTATGGGAGCGGATTTATTCGAATCCTATGTAGGTTCTATTATTTCAGCGATTGCACTAGGACTATTGGTGCATGGCGTCAATGGTGCACTATTTCCATTACTATTATCAGCTGTAGGAATTATTGCTTCCATTATAGGAACTTTTTTTGTTAAAGGTGATGAAAAAGCAGATCCGCATAAGGCCTTAAAAACAGGTACTTGGGTGAGTGGAGCGATTACTGTAGCAGTAGCTTTTGTTTTAAGTAGATATTTACTAGGAAATATCACAGGATTCTTAGCTATTGTATCAGGTTTAATTGTAGGTATGCTTATTGGACAACTTACAGAGGTTTATACTTCTGGAGATTTTGGACATGTTAAGAGGATTGCTGAACAATCAGAAACAGGCCCAGCCACAACGATTATTAGCGGGCTAGCTGTAGGGATGCTTTCTACTGCGTGGCCAATTCTATTAATTGCCGCAGGTATATTAATTGCTTTCGGTGTAGCTGGATTATATGGTATTGCATTGGCAGCTGTAGGTATGTTGGCTACTGCTGGAATGACCATCGCAGTTGATGCCTATGGACCAATTGCTGATAATGCAGGTGGTATCGCTGAGATGTGCGAACTGCCTAAGGATGTTAGAAAGATTACAGACAAACTAGATGCTGTAGGTAACACAACAGCTGCTATAGGAAAAGGTTTTGCTATCGGTTCTGCAGCTTTAACAGCATTAGCGTTATTTGCTACATATACAGCAGCGGTTGGACTAGATATTATTAACTTAACCAGCCCAAGTGTTATCGCTGGAATGCTGATTGGT
The DNA here is from genome assembly GCF_001854185.1 of Clostridium formicaceticum. NCBI lineage: Bacteria > Bacillati > Bacillota > Clostridia > Peptostreptococcales > Natronincolaceae > Andreesenella > Andreesenella formicacetica. Next base: position 4,226,656 of record NZ_CP017603.1, on the reverse strand, counting down.
GGTATGCTACCTTTCTTATTCTCTGCTTTAACCATGGAAGCGGTTGGTAAAGCAGCTTTCCAAATGATTGAAGAAGTTAGAAGACAATTTAGAGAAATCCCTGGTATCATGGAGGGTAAAGCAAAGCCTGAATATGCTACCTGTGTAGATATCAGTACAGCAGCAGCACTAAAAGAAATGGTTGTGCCTGGTGTTTTAGCAGTAATTGCACCAATTGCAACAGGCGTTTTATTAGGTGCTGAAGCGGTGGGTGGACTATTAGCAGGTGCTTTGGTGGCTGGGGTATTAATGGCTATCATGATGGCCAATGCTGGTGGTGCATGGGACAATGCTAAAAAGTATATTGAAGAAGGAAACCATGGTGGTAAAGGAAGTGAGCCTCATAAAGCTGCAGTTGTTGGGGATACTGTAGGAGATCCTTTCAAAGATACATCTGGACCATCTATCAATATCTTAATCAAGTTAATGACAATCGTATCAGTTGTATTTGCTCCACTATTTGCTCAGTGGGGTGGCATGTTACTTAAATTCTTTGAGTAAAATGAAAAAAACCCTTAGTCCTATGGATTAGGGGTTTTATTATACCGTTTTTTAGGGTATGTATTTTAAAACAACCTATTAGAAAAAAACAGAGTCATAGAAGAATTTGAGAGGTTTCGGTGTAGTACAGAGATGAAGAGGAGACGTAACGAAAAGGAGGGGAAATGTATGGATTTCTTAAGGGGAATCACCGACCATTATTCTACAATATTTAAAATTTATAATGTGTATTTAGTATGTATCAATATTACTGCATTTGTTCTGATGGGAATAGACAAAGCAAGAGCGAAGAAAAACCAATGGCGTATTCAAGAGTTAACTTTTATGGTAATAGCACTACTAGGTGGAGCAATGGGGACTTTGATAGGTATGGTTACTTTTCATCATAAACAAAGCAAAAAGAAATTTTACATAGGTGTACCTTTGCTATATATTGCAAATAAAATTATACAGTTCATTACTTATCACTATTTGCTTAATTACTAAATATTTTCATATTTTCTCATAAAGTGGACAATAATAGATATAACGAAAGAAATAGATAAAAGATAATGCAGAGATTTTGTCTAAAAACATTTTGCATATGTGTTTAAAAATTTTAGTATGCGGAAGACTAGCATTCTAATTCTTAGCTATGCTTTTTAGCTAAAGGAGAAGGTATAGATTTTGTATAATAAAATTTAGGTATAAGATGCATATTTACAGGTTTTTAGTTTTTAAAAATATATTTATCTGTAAAAAGAATAAACTGGAGGGATCGTATTGGTCATTAAAGAAAAAATCGTTGAGTTTATGAAAACTTCCGCATATAATCCAATGCTAGAAGAGGAATTATTGGAGGCATTAGAAATAAGTACAAGTCAGAAAAAAATGTTTTCCAATTTATTAGAAGAAATGGTATCAGAAGGTCTCATTATAAAAACCAGAAGGAAAAGATATGGTGTTCCAGAAAGAATGGGATTAATTGTGGGAAGACTTCAGGGACATGCCAAAGGCTTTGGATTTATCATATCTGATACAGTAGGGGTAGAGGATGTATTTATCCCCTCTAATCTTATGAATGGCGCCATGCACCAAGATCGTGTGATAGCAAGAATTAATCAAATCAATACCAGTACTAGAAGGGCAGAAGGAGAAGTTATAAGAATATTAGAACGGGCCAATAAGGAAATCGTAGGTACCTATGAAGATAGTAAGAGCTTTGGTTTTGTGGTGCCGGATGATAATAAAATTAATGTAGATGTATTTATCTCTAAGACCGATAGAAATGGTGCAAAACAAGGAGATAAAGTGGTTTGTGAAATTATCGAATGGCCTGAAAAAAGAAGAAATCCTGAAGGAAAAGTTATTGAGATTCTAGGGAATCAGTACGATGCTGGTACCGATATTTTAGCAATCATGAGGAAGTTTAAGTTAACACCAGAGTTTCCAGAGGAAGTAGAAAGAGAAATTGAAAGCATTCCAGAGGTAGCTACAGAAGAAGAAATAGCAAGAAGAAGAGATTTAAGAGGTCTACAGATGGTCACCATTGATGGTGCAGATGCCAAGGATCTAGATGACGCTGTTTCAGTAGAAATCCTTGGTAACGGTAATTATAGGCTAGGAGTACATATTGCAGATGTAGCTCATTATGTTCGAGAAGGCACAGAATTAGACAAAGAAGGACTTAAAAGAGCTACCAGCGTGTACTTAGTGGATCGTGTTATCCCCATGCTTCCTAAAAAGCTGTCTAACGGGATTTGTAGTTTGAATCCTAGGGTAGATCGATTGACATTGTCGGTACTTATGGAGATAGATAAAGCCGGTAAGGTTGTAAGCCATGAGATTATGGAAAGTGTGATTAATATCAACGAACGAATGATCTACGAAGATGTTTCGGATATATTAGAACATCAAGACCAAGCCTTGATTGAAAAATATCAGCATGTCGTAGACGACTTTAAAAGAATGGAAGAATTAGCTAAGATCTTAAGGGAAAGAAGAGAAAGCCGTGGCGCAATAGACTTTGACTTTGATGAAGCAAAAGTAGTTTTAGATCCAAAGGGGAGGCCTATTGATGTCAAAAAATATGAGCGCAGGATTGCCAACCGTATTATAGAAGAATTTATGCTGGTATGTAATGAAACCATAGCAGAGCATTTTTATTGGTTAAATAGTCCCTTTGTTTATCGTGTTCATGAAGAACCAAATATGGAGAGGTTAGAGGAATTTAATAAATTTGTCCATAACTTTGGCTATCACTTAAAGGGAATGACCAATGAAATACATCCTAAAATGCTTCAAGATCTTCTAAAGAAAATAAAAGGTCAAAAAGAAGAAACAGTGATCAGCACCTTGATGTTGCGATCACTAAAAAAGGCTAGATATACTTCAGATAACCTAGGACACTTTGGCCTTGCAGCAAAATATTATTGTCATTTTACTTCTCCAATCAGAAGATATCCTGACTTGGCGATTCATAGAATCATCAAAGAGCATTTACAGGGAAAAATAACAGAAGATCGTCACCAAAGGTTAAAAGCTGCTGCAGCCTATATAGCAGAGCAGTCTTCTTTAAGAGAAGCTATAGCAGATGAGGCAGAAAGAGAAACGGTAGACTTGAAAAAAGCAGAGTATGTGGCACAGCGGATTGGTGAAGTTTTTGAAGGAATTATATCTGGTGTAACCTCCTTCGGTATATTTGTTGAATTAGATAATACGATAGAAGGCATGATTCGCCTAAGCTCTTTAGTAGATGATTATTATATCTATGACAGTGAAAAACATCTCTTAATTGGAGAACGAAAAAAGCGTATATTTAGAATAGGGGATGTAATAACGATTGAAGTTGCTAGAGTAGATGTTAAGCAGAGGGAAATTGATTTTAGTTTAGTAGAAGGATAAAGAGTTAAAATTACTTGTATCAACAAAGGCCACAGAAATGTGGTCTTTATTGATCAAAGTCATTGAGTTTTTGACTTAAAATAAATTGATTGATTTTTGCAACTTTACCATAAACTAAAACCTTATCGCCTACAGCAAAAGTAAAGTCAGTTTTAGGAAAGTGGATGATATGAGAGCCACGGTCAATATTCAAAACCTGAATATAGTTTTCCTTTAACTTTGCTTTCATCAGAGAGGTACCCACTAAACTATGACCTTCTTCGATGACAAAATCTACGACACCGTACTCATCGGTTAAACGAAGCACCTCTTCTACGGACCTATACTTGGAGTTCACCTTCATGCGATGACGCAGGAATTTTTCTAGAAAGTTCTCAAATTTATTGATTAGATATTTTCTTCTAATAAGAAATCGGATAATGAATAGACCTAAAGCTGAGTATAAGGTAAAATAAAGAAAAGCCTGCTGCGTCCGAAAAGCATTGACAATAACACTAATCAAGATAGCCGCCCCCACATAGCTAATCAACATCAATCCCATAGCAATTTTTCTGCGGATGGGGTGCTGGGTAATTAATTCAGATTCCCTAGTGGTAAAGCCTGTATGTGTAATAATGGACACCACTTGAAACCGAGCTTTGTCTATATCTAAACCAGTGATCTTTAGAGCAATAGATAATATTTCTACGATAAAAGCTAAAAGAATAAGAATAATAAAACCATAGGTGACGGGCATGCATACTTACCTCCCCAAATAACTTTATTCACTACATACCCTTGACTTATAGGATATAACTTTTTATAATTTTTATCAAGAAAAAAACAATGAATTTCCAGAAATAACATATTGTCATTAGATAATTGTTATGATATAATAAGTATTCAGCGATAAGCTTATTTATTGTTTTGAAAAAATGATTAAAAGGGTGAACGCCATGGGTAAGGAAGGGCGAAAGGTTTTAGCCACCAATAATAAAGCAAGACACGATTATTTTATAGAAGAAACCTACGAAGCTGGGATTGAATTGAAGGGTACAGAAGTAAAATCCATTCGTTTAGGGAAGATGAATATTCGTGATGGATATGCCAGAGTTGAAAACAGCGAAGTTTTCCTGTATAATGTGCATATAAGCCCTTATGAAAAGGGAAATATCTTTAACGTAGATCCCCTTAGAGTAAGGAAACTTTTGCTGCATAAGCGAGAGATACGAAAGCTGATTGGGTATATCCAACAAAAAGGTTTTACACTAGTTCCTTTAAGTGCATATTTAAGCAATGGAAGGGTAAAAATAGCATTGGGAGTAGCTAGAGGTAAAGCACAGTATGACAAACGCCAAGACATAGCCAAAAAAGACGCCGACAGAAGGATACAAAAAGTATTACGTGAAAGACAAAAACAATAGTTTTTGTTCTATATATAAGGGGGCGTACAGGTTTCGACGGGGGTTTGGAGTCTTTAGTAGCGAGCCGTGTTTTGCTTGGTAACACGTCAAAAACTGGGCATTAAATATAAACGCAAACGATAATTACGCTTTAGCTGCCTAATTGCGCAGCTCGTTTCTACTAGACCTCCCACAGTCTAACTAGAAACGTCATAACTAGTGGGGAACGTCTTAAGGGGTGCCTTGACCTTAAGTTGTACAATGAGGGCTGGTCGAATCCATACTATGTTGCTGGAGGATGGAGGAGACGAGATTCAAAACAGTAACTGCGCTCGGAGAAGCTAATGGTAAAGGGCCTTCGGACAGGGGTTCGATTCCCCTCGCCTCCACCAATTAAATCCACGAATCAATGAAAGTCGCATTTTATGCGGCTTTTTTATGTTGTAGGGGTTTTGCATGATGAGGATGGCTCCACCAGTTGAAATAGAGTAGTGGATATAAAATGGTATTAAGCTTTGTTAGATAAGTGCTTAGTAATTTTGAATGTTGAAATAAAATGAACGAACATTGAAGGAATTTGTAATAATATGAGGAAATACATATAGCGACCCCAGATTTCGAGCATCTTTTTCGTATTATAACCTGGTAAAGTAGGTGATAGTAGAACGATAAATCTATCTTCATGTACCATTGAGTACAAAAATAAGTAGAAGTACAAAAGATGATATATAACGAGTTATATAATGAATGGAAAACAATGTCGAGAAACTAAAAATATGTAAAAAGAAAGAGGAATTTGGATAGTTAAATAGAATAATATATGTAGCTCTACTAAGGGGTGAGATGATTTGAGTGACTTAGAAGAAAAAATTAAAAATATTAGTAATGAGTTATTAGCAAAGTGGGGAAAAGATAGAAGAACTGAAAATTTAGAAAATACCATACTTAAATGGTTATCACCAGTTTCAGAGGAGTATGAAAAGAATATACTAATTGAACTACTAAATAATTTTAATTATTATTCAAGAACAACGATGAATAATTGCTTTGTTGAACTTCACTCAAATTTTGTGACTTGTGAACCTAGCCATGAGTATTCGATATTTACTTCAATTAAATCAAAAGATGGACATGTTAATAGTTCTCAGGAATTGATAATTTATTATAGAAATATAAACGAAGTAAATTATTCAGCGGTTATTGATGACCTAAAAGTGTTGATTGATAAAGAAGAATGGGATTATGTTAAAAACATAGTATTAATAGATGATATCATTGGAACTGGTAAAACGATAATAAACTATCTAAAAAACTATGTAGAAGAACTTAAAAACAAGAAGGTATTTATTTTAGTTATAGAAGTTGCTGAACAGGCTTATGACAGACTTATGGATTTTGGAAAAGAAAATGACTTAAGTATTGAAATAGTATATGTAAATAAGTTTAAGAAGGTATTTTTTGAAGAACATATATTTAAGAATGGAGAACATGAAAAAGCTAGAACTGTTGTAGAAAATAGAGAACTTATGTTATGGAATGGGAAAACAGATAACGTATTAGGGTATCAAAGAACAGAGGCTTTAACTGCTTTTGTTACAAATACGCCAAATAATACTTTGAGTAGTTTTTGGTGCGAGAGTAAGTATGTAGAGTGGTATCCCTTATTCCCAAGAAGAAAAGATGAACTGCCAAAATGGAAAAAGGAGCATATTAATCAGAAGAAGAAAAAACAGAACAGTGCAAACTATATGTTAAAGAAAATAAAACAAACCGAAAGAAAGTGTTAATTATGGATTTCAGATATTTCTTAGTGTTGATTTATTTTAATACTGTAGGAGATATATATACTTATTCAGATTTAGTGGATTTGCTAGGTTTAACCTACAAGCAAGTAGACAACATCGTGAGTTCTATCATGACTGAAGGGTATCTAAGTTATAACGAAAATAAAGTAATTGTAATTAATGATAAAGGGATAAAATTGCTAAAAAGTAATGGTTTTTATAACGTTGATATATTCAGTATTTATGAAGATGAATTGATTAATAAAGATACATTTAATAATAAAAAAATAGATATTAACGATATATATGTGCCAAAACGGTTTACAACTAAGTTTTCAGGATATGAGTAAGTAGTTAATGACTAAAGCCCTCTAGAATTTGAACAGCGAATCGCTGTTCGTTATTTAAAGTTTCTAAATATCTCATGGAACTAAAATCTTCTTGAGAGTAAGGTTTCGAGGGTCGAATTTTAGTTCCATGTATATTGCGGAAAATCATCGCAATATACAGCCTAAAAAGGTTTAAACTGCAAAACCTTTTTAGGCTGAGTTTGCAATTATAGTTTTCGTAGAGGGCTTTAATCATTTCTATATAACTGCATTGGAGTGTTATAGAATGGATTATATAGAAAGATTACGTGAACAACTAATAAAGCAAGGGTATGGAAAAAGATACATATATCTATGTGAACAGTATTGTACTAGACTATTACAGAATGGACTTCCTGTAATATTTGATAACATCCACTTTTCTCTTTTGCTAGGAATGACAACACAAGACTTAGGGAAAATGATATTTTTAACAGATAGTTTATACAATTCTATTAGTATACCAAAGAAATCTGGCGGAAAGAGAGAAATTTCGATACCTACTGTCAACTTAAAGTATGTGCAACGATGGATATTAGATAATATTCTCTATAATATACGAGTGTCTTCACAGGCAACAGGCTTTGTTAAAGGTCTTTCAATTGTAGATAATGCAAGACCCCACGTTAATAAGGAATGTGTGATAACAATAGACATTGAGAATTTCTTTCCTACAATTTCTTTCGAGACCATATTTAGATTATTCTATTATTATGGATATACCAAAGAAATGTCATATGTACTTGCAAAACTCTGTACTTATGAGGGTAAGTTACCACAAGGAGCACCAACTAGCCCATACTTATCTAATATAGTTAGTCTAAAGCTAGATAAAAGATTTAATAGTTTAGTAAATAAGTTAAGCGATTTAAATGCCAGCTACTCAAGATATGCAGATGACTTAACGGTTTCAGGGGATAAAAAGATTGTAAAATATGTACCTTTATTTAAAGAAATTATTCAAGATGAAAGATTCATAGTAAATGAAAAAAAGTTTAGAGTTCAAAATAAACCAGATAGGCAAATGGTTACTGGAATTATTGTTAATGAAAAAATTAGTGTTCCTATTCAGACTAAGAAATATATCAGACAACAAATCTATTACTGTAAGAAATTTGGTGTAGACAGACATTTAGAACATATTAAATCTATTAGGTCGAACTACAAGGAGTATCTTTATGGAATAGCCTATTTTATTAAGATGGTAGAAAATGATTATGGAACTAGTCTATTAGAAGAATTAAATACTATAGTATGGGATTATTAAGGATGAAATATAGTAGCATGGGAATAATTCAACTTTTAGTGATAGTCGCCAAATTTCGGTAAAAGCAACGCAGTTAAAGGGTAATATGTTCTGAATACAGATTTTAAAATACTACTAAGCTTCGTTTAAAGTTTTATCGAAAATAATCGAGTGATAATTGGAGGATTTTACGATTATTTAGGGAATTTTATAAATTGTATTGACGTTAAGGGGGAAAAATGAAAGAAAATTTAAAAAAACAATATAAATACTTTAGAGATTTACATCTTAATAAGTATTTATTTAATAGCAAGGAAATGCATAAGCCATGGGGACGCTTGTAAGCCATGGGGACGTAAGCCATGGGGACGCTTTGTTTGACTTATTAATATTCCAATGTTAGAATTAATTGAGGTGATAAAAATGCCAAGATCTGCTAGAGAAAAAAGTCAAATAGGGATATATCATGTAATGCTTAGAGGGATAGATAAAAGAGATATATTTTTGACACAAAATGATTATAAAAAATTCTTACATTATATTGAATTAGCTAAAGAAAAAAGTGAAATTTCTCTATTAGCATATTGCTTAATGACTAATCATGTGCACATGCTTTTAAAAGAGGGAAAAGAAGAAATAGGAGATTTTATTAGAAGAATTGCTGTGGGATATGCCCAATATCATAATAGTACTCATGGAAGAACAGGTCATTTATTTCAAAACAGGTATCAAAGTGAACCTGTTGACGATGACAACTACCTGTTGATAGTTTCAAGGTATATACACCAAAATCCTTTAAAAGCAGGTATTGTCAAGAATATTAAGGATTATAGATGGAGTAGTTATAATGATTATTTGATTAATAAAAACACTATCACAGATAAGGATATTCTTGAAGGATATTTTATTAATACCGAAAGTTTTATAGAATTTAATAACCAAAAAAATTACGATAAATGCTTAGATTATGAGGAGAAAAAAAGATATACTGATGATGATTTAAGACAAATAATTTTAGAAATCATAGAGATAGAAAAATTACCACTGATGGAGATAAAAACAAGAAATATCGTTTTAAGCAGAATAAAGAATGAGACAGGAGCCAGCATTAGACAACTTGAAAGAGTGCTGGGCATTGGCAGGAACATCATACAAAAAGCTTGATAGGGACAAGTCAAACAAAACGTCCCCCTAGCTTCCAAACGACCCCCTAGCTTCCCACGATAAATGCTTAGATTATGAGGAGAAAAAAAGATATACTGATGATGATTTAAGACAAATAATTTTAGAAATCATAGAGATAGAAAAATTACCACTGATGGAGATAAAAACAAGAAATATCGTTTTAAGCAGAATAAAGAATGAGACAGGAGCCAGCATTAGACAACTTGAAAGAGTGCTGGGCATTGGCAGGAACATCATACAAAAAGCTTGATAGGGACAAGTCAAACAAAACGTCCCCCTAGCTTCGTTAAAAAGGAGGAATTACTAATAAAAAAATTTTTTTTTAATAAAAAAGATCACAAAGAAAATCGTGCTCTTCTCATTGGTGCTGTGGCCAATCTTATTATGGCAGCCCTTGCTTGGTTTACTTACTATCTGTCGAATTCCGGGGCGATTCTTCTAGACGGTAACTACAGTTTTATTATGTTTTTAGGCGTAATAGTAGCCCTGAAAATTGTAACAGTTAAAGTTCGTAGAACAAAAACGTTTCCTCTTGGACAGTTTTTCTATGAATCCCTGTATGGCTTTATCAAAGGACTGATGATCCTCGGTGTCCTTATAATGTCATTATCGACTGCCATCGCTCGTATCGTCATGTACTTTACCGGATCAACAGACAGTATTCCAATGTTAATCCCAGACCCAATTCTCTATTACGCTTTAGTTTGTTCCATCATCTGTTATAGCGTTTCTTTCTTCTATTATCAACAGAATCGTTCCATAGGGAATAGTAGTATTCTTTTGAAAACCGAACAGAAAGCAACTTTTGTCGATGGCACCCTCTCTCTCGGTATCGCTGCAGGTATTTTCTTTTTAACAACAGGGGGAGCAGGTAGTAAATTCGGATTTATTCCTTATTTGGCAGACTCTTTCTTCGTCTTGATTCTTGTATCTATACTAATCAAAGAACCTTTGGCAATTATTAGAGAATCAGTGATTGAACTCGCCGGTGGAACATTGCAAGATAAAGAGAAACGTGAAGCATTTGAAAGGGCTGTTTATTTGAATATGCCTAAAACTTTTAACATCGAAGACATCTTTATAAGTAAAAACGGTAGTAAATATATCGTACTGATTTATATTTCAACCGATGAAGCAGTCTATCCAAGAAAGGATATTATTGAAACGAAGGATAAGATAACAGGCATTCTTTCCAAGGACCATCCCTATTTGTCACTGGATATAATCCCTGAAGGTAAACCGATTCAAGAAAAAAGGCCTAATGAAAACAAATAATATCATCTTGATTACTAAATGTAACCTAGTCACATGCGTATAAACATTCAAGTAATATACGCCAAAAGCCCCTACAATAGTGGCAGCTTTAGCACTCTACATCATGCAATATGAAACACCAAAGGTTCTCCGCCAGGGAATTGATGCTTATATCCACTACTACAGCCTTGAACGGGGGCATCAATCACTGTAACCAAGGGGATGTTTTGATTGTCATATCCAACTAAAGCAAGAAGACTAGAGGATAAAGTCCATAAGGTATAATCATAAAAAGAAAGGTTGATGAGGGATTAAAAGAAACAATATTTTTATTAATAACATATCTAATTACATACTTTTTTAACATATTATACGGGAATAGTAAAAGGGACAATTTAAGGTAGCGCCGTCCGTGGCGCTACTGTACCGGGGGCAGCATACGTCGTAGAACTCAGAATTTCCGCAAGGGTGCCAGAGGTGGGGAATTCCTATAGGGCTTAAAGAAAGGTTTTGTAGTTTTGTTTACTTGAAACAACTCTCATTATTTCTATTAACTGTGAAGAGTCATTGACGAGGTAAAATACTATGTAAGAATTAATGATTAGCATTCTATACCCTTTTGACTTTAGAAGAAAGTCTCTAGGAGCCGTTCCTTTATAAGGGAATAAAGCTAAAGCTCCAATAGATGTATTTATTTTGTCAATAAGCTTATATGCAGAAGGAGGATCATCAATGGAGATGTAGTCTAAAATACCAATGATGTCCTCCGTAGCAGTAGAATAGTATACAATTTTATATGAGCTAGACATGATATTTACTCCTCAAAGACTTAATAAAATCTTCATGAGTAATAGTAGAAGCATTATTTGTTTTTTCAACTTCTGCAATAGCAAGTTTTTCATATAAATCTAATTTAGCTTTAAGTTGCTCAAAGTATGCTAAACTCATTACTACCAAATCACCTTTGCCATTTTTTGTGATGTATATTGGTTCTGCTTCTTTATGGCATGCTTCAGATATAGCATTAAAATTATTTCTTAAGTCAGAAATCGGAAGAATTTTTGGCATGAATATCACCTTTCTATACTTATTATGATTAAATTATATCATAATTATGATATACAGTAAATGGAATTTTTAATACAATTAAATGCTTGAAAGTTATAGTGTTTAAAGATACAGGAAAATCATCATCTAACAGAGTCTTAGCAGATATCGGCAAGAGGGTTTTAAGGGAAAGTCTGACATCGCTAAGTCTAGAAACGTTAGTGCGCCAATACTGGCGACAGTAAAGGTGAAGCGTACAAATAAGTAGAGAACCAAAATACTTAGTATTATGGAGAAAATAGGCGTAAGTTATGTATGGTATTATAATTGGAAGTATAAAACCACAGGACATCTATTTCAAGATAGATTTAGAAGTGAGAAGATAGAGAAAGAAGATTATTTGTTAACAGTGATAAGGTATATACATCAAAATCCTTTAAAAGCAGGGACGGTAAAAAGAATCGAAATAGAGCAGTTGTCTTGAATATTACGGTGAGAAAGCATGCTATCAAAATTTGCTAGATAGCAAGTTGATACTAGAGGTTTTTTCTAAAGATAAAGATACTGCAGTAATCAGATTTAAAAAGTTTAATGAAACTAAAAATGAAGATAATAAACCTATGAGATTAACGGACGAAGAAAGAAAAGAAGAAATTAAGAAGTTTATGCCACAGATAAAACTTGCACAGGTAAAGACCCTTCCAAAGGAAAAACGGGATGAGCTAATCATTAGACTAAAAGGAATAGAAGGGGTAACACAGCGACAGTTAGCAAGGATTTTAGAAGTTTCGGCTAGTTTGGTATTTAAAGCATAGAAAGGAAGCATGAGAACCGTCAGGCTGCGACAAAACGGATAAAAGTATCATTGACTTTTTTGAAAGTGGAGCCAAACTATACCAAATTGAACGAAGTTTGAGGTTGAATCCCTGAATAAATTTAAAATACATCCAAAAGTGGGCATGGAAAAACCATCCAATAACATTTTTGCGCAGTCTGCCGTCCCTTAGCTTCCCCCTTTAGCTATATGCAGGTAAAACAAGAAAGGAGGAAATTTATCTTTAAAAATTAAATTTCGTGTCTTGACAAACGTGTACATTATATTTGTTCGAGAAAGAGATAATAGCACCAGTCATCCTATCAATGAGGAACTAGGTTAAATAGATGTACCCTTTAGCGGATCACAGTTCAACAACACAACAATTAATTAAAACAATTCATAAAGACTTGACATAAGCTAAAGATTAATGTATTTTAGTAAGAAAATAAATTTAATTGCACATATACTTGCCACCGGGTAAGTATAAAAAGTGTCAAGAGTACTTCATTAGGTCTTAGAAGAAGTACTTTTGGCACTTTTTTATTTAGGAGGAGGGGATTCATGAAAAAATTAAGATTGGATTTTTTAAAATATACATCACTTAATGTTTTAGCTATGGTAGGAGTATCGCTTTATATACTGGCAGACACTTATTTTATCTCAAAAGCCCTTGGGGCAATAGGACTTGCAGCGCTAAATTTTTGCATTGTCATATTCACACTAATTCAAGGGGTTGGACTCATGATAGGAATAGGGGGCGCTATAGATTTTAGTATCGGAGACTCTGAAAGAAGTAATTTAGGTAATAAATCTTTCGTGAATGCTCTATTCATTGGATCATTGTTTTCTGTAATTTTTATTTTGTTAGGGGTTTTCTTTTCAACTCAAATATCACTATTTCTTGGTGCAGATGAGTTGATACTGTCTCCAACAAAGACTTACTTAACTACAATATTAGGATTTTCTCCCTTTTTTATTCTAAACAATATAGGATTAGCATTTGTTCGAAATGATAAAAACCCAAGACTAACCATGACAGCCATGATTGTAAGTAGCTTTTCTAACATCATATTGGATTATGTTTTTATGTTTCCGTTATCAATGGGGATCTTCGGAGCAGCATTCGCCACAGGTCTATCTCCAATAATCAGTTTATGCATTTTAACGTTTCATTTTAGAAGGAATAGCATTGGTTTTCATTTGTGCAAGTGTAGAATAGAAATAAAGAGACTAATAAGAATAATAACTCTTGGTCTGCCCTCATTTGTAACTGAGCTTGCATCATCAATTACTCTATTTACCTTTAATATAGTTATTTTGAGAATAGCAGGTAATGTTGGAGTTGCCGCTTACAGTGCAATTGCTAATGTTGCAACAATCGCAACGGCACTATTTACAGGATTAGCTCAAGGGATACAGCCTCTAGCAGGTAATTATTTTGCCAATTCTGATAAAGGTGGATTAAGGACCATATTAAAATATAGCTTAATAACGTCGTTTTTTCTATCGATAACTATCTATTTTATAATCTTAGTATTTTCAGACAACATTATTTTAATATTTAATAGCGAAAACAATGAAGCACTTGCAAGGATAGCAGGAGTTGGGTTAAAGATATATTTTACTGGGTTTATCTTTGCAGGAATAAACATCGTTATAATATCATTTTTAAGTGCAATATCTAATACCGTCAATGCAATGGTAATATCAATATTAAGAAGTAGTATAATCCTGATACCTACCATATTGTTTATGAGTTTCTTTTTTAAGGCTTATGGGATATGGGCATCTTTTATGGTAGCAGAGTTGTTAGTAACTATCTTTACCTATTTAACCCATATCTATCGTTCGAGAGAAAACATACAGTTGGATACCTACACAGGTGGATGAAATTTGCGAGTTGTTTAATAATATTTTTATAAATTTTTATTTTATTATACAAGGAGGCATATTTTATGAAAAAATTTATTATTGAAGACGACTTTTGGACTTTGTTTCCAAAAGCAAAGATTGGGGTTGTCACTTTCCACAGTATAGATAACTCTATAAAAGATAAGGAAAAGTATAAGGAAATGATTTGCACTTCAGAAAAGGAAGCTTTAAAGTACTTGACAAATGAAGAGTTCAGCAGCAATGAGGTGATAAAAGTATGGAGAGATGCTTTCCAAAAGTTTAAAACCAAAAAAGGTGCAAGGTCATCCATCGAAGCTTTACTCAAACGGGTGCATAAGAGAGATCCTATAGGCACTATCAATCCCCTTGTTGATATCTACAACTCTATTTCACTTAAATATGCATTGCCTTGCGGTGGAGAGGATATAGATACTTTTGTTGGTAATATAAGATTAACTAAAGCAGTTGGAGGTGAAGATTTTATTACATTGGGATCAGATGAAAGTGCACCACCCTATGAAGGCGAAATAATATACAAAGACAATGAAGGGGCTATTTGCAGGTGTTGGAATTGGCGGGAATCAGTAAGAACAATGCTCACTGAAAATACAAAGAATGCTTTTTTATGTATTGAATTAATTGATGAAAGAAGATTGAAAGAACTTGAGATGGCTTTAAATGATTTAGCAAAATCAGTGAAGGATCATATTGGGGGGACATATAAGATTACAATTCTTGATATTAATAATAAGCAAGTATCGATAGGCTAATTTGAGGAGGATGAGGTTATGAGTGGTTTCACTTATAAAGATATTTATATTGAAGATGGAGGAAGGGTGTTGGAAGTTAATATACTTCCAGAAAAGTACTGCAACTTTGATTGCATATTTTGCCCCATCGGAAAATCGCAAAATAAAGTAGATGTCCAAAGGTCATTTGATGGATATGAGAGTTCATTGGCTGAATTAGATAGAATGATAGAAAGCACAAAGGCGGAATTAGTCTTTATTAACTCAAAAGGAGAAGCGTTAGTAAATGATAAAATTGGTGATATTATTGACTTTATCAAAGGAAAAGGCTTACATGTAAGACTGTTTTCCAATGGCTATTTACTTGGTAGAGATGAATATATCAGAATCGCTAATAAATGTGATGAGGTTGTTGGAGAGATAAAAGTTATTAAAGAAGAAGATTTTCGTAAAATACAAAGACCTATTGAGGGGTATACATTGAAAGAATATATTTCAAATATGGCTTCATTTAGTAAACAGTATAATGGAGTATTTATATTCGAAATTACTATCATTAAGGGTTATAACGATGATGAAGAGTCAATTCAGAAGATAAAAAACATCATTAAGGAAATATCTCTTGACAAGGTTATTATTGCAAGATTAGAAGATGAAGTATTCAAGAAAAAACTCGGTATTGCTGATGAAAGATTTGAAGAGATTTTAAATGAATTGCTTAGTTTGTAAATGCCTGTTTAGTAGGAAACCCAGATAACAAAAATATGAATGGGTACATGTGGATACAGGTATTGAAAATTCTGTAGATTTTATTACAATCAATGAAAAACAATTAGAAAAAATGGCGGACAAAGTCTATTATTCTTACTCATGGGCATTTGATCAGTTGGATCAGTTATTAAGCTCTGAATTATGGGATATACCAGTATGTATTCATTTCAAAACCACGATAGCAAAAAAGCCGCATTTTATGCGGCTTTTTTGCATGTGTAGATTTTGTTGGGTGAGGGTGGCTTCAACAGTCATAATATTTGGCTTTAAAAGTGTATTGGTTCCTCTGTGTAGGTGACTCTATGGTAATTAGTTAATGTCGACAATCCATAAAATTTATACTAATTAAATATGTATTGAATAATGATGATAATAATTATCAAAAATGAATTCTGTAATTAGAGAAGGTATGATATACTATGTATAGATAGATAAAAAAATAACATTAAAAAACAAGAGATTTTTGGGTAATGTAAATGAGTTTCAATCCTTAATAATAGGGGTAATGATATTAATAGGAATATTGTTAGTGCAAGTAAGCTTATACCTTAAAGAAAATGTACTTTCTAAAATAGGGAGTATGCAAAGTATTTTCTGGATTTTGAAAATGTAAAGTGCCTTTAAAAGTACTAGAGATGAGCAAAAAAATTAACTAATATAGAGGGTGGACTACTATGAATATATTTGATTTTTTAAGAAAACAAGAGATAGAGGAAAAGTTGATACAAGATGTGCTTTATTTTAGAAAGTATTATCAGATAGACGAGGCGGTAAAGGATAGAATTCCTGATCCTAGAAATTTCTTCTATGGAAAAGAAATATGGTCTATGTGTATTGCTGCAATTTTAGAAGGAGAAAACATTTTGCTTTCAGGACCAAAAGCAACAGGAAAAAATGTCCTTTCAGACAATTTATGTGCTATATTTGCAAGACCTCAATGGAATGTATCTTTTCATGTCAATACAGACAGTTCAAGTCTTATAGGAACCGATACATTTATCGACAACGAGGTAAGATTAAGAAGAGGTGCAGTTTATGAATGTGCAACCTATGGGGGATTTGGCGTATTTGATGAAATTAATATGGCAAAAAATGATGCCATTGTTGTACTGCACTCGGCGCTAGATTATAGAAAGATTATAGATGTTCCAGGCTATGAAAAAATTAAGCTTCATGAAGCAACAAGATTTATTGGAACAATGAATTATGAGTATGCAGGAACGAAAGAATTAAATGAAGCATTGGTTTCCAGGTTTATGGTGATAGATATACCACAAATAGAAGAAGAAAAATTAATGACCATACTAAAATTAGAATTTAAAGATGCTCATGAAGATAAATTAAACCAGTTTGCAGGGATTTTTTTAGATCTTCAAACAAAAGCGCAAAACTCTGAAATATCTACAAAAGCTGTTGATTTAAGAGGAATAATAGCTAGTATTAAAACCGTAAAGAGAGGACTTAGGCCTAGACTTGCCATAAATATGGGAGTAACAGGGAAAACCTTTGATCAATTTGAAAAAGAAATTGTAGAAGATGTAATAAGAACTAGAATACCGGAAAAATGGGAAGCAAAAGATATTTTTCCATCTAGTTAATGGGGGGGGTACTATGAAGTGGATATATGGAGAATACGATCTTGAAAATAGGCTTACAAATCTGATGTGGACCATATGCGGAGATTATGATCAGGAATTAGATGAATTAGAAAAGTTTACAAAAACCTCTAAAGATTTAGCCGTGTATTATGCTGCTAAGGCAGGCGCCAGAAGAAAATACATAGACTGGAACATGATAAAAAAGTATTTAAAGCATAGAATACAAAAGGGCGCAGATCAAGACTTGATTGTTCCCCTTGTGGAGATGTGTGCTGACGTAATGGTTGAAGAAAAGCTTATAAAGGAAAGACCTGGAATAGAAGATATAAGGAAGAAAGGACTAGACGATCTACTTGAGCGGTATTTTAAAATAAAACTAAACACCTTTATGGAAAAAGTAAAGTATGCCCTTGTATTAGAACAAATGGGAAAGCATGCAAGTTTTGATTTAAAAGTAAAAAAATTACTTTCAGATATAAAAAAGTGTAAAGATGTAGAGGACACTTTAGCACTATTAGAAAATATAGATGCTTTATATCTTACCCATTTTAAAGAGATGCTAGAAAATCAAACTTTTCTATATGAAATGGAAGAAGAAAATGAATTAAAAGAAGCGTATAAAGAAGAGGAATCTACAAAAGAGCAAAGCTTTACTTCTTTTATGTATGAAGAACTATATGAAGAAGACACTGTCATTTCAGAGGTAGTAGATGGAATGCAATCTTCTCTTCTAATAGAGTCTATAGGAGACTTAAAGCAGGAGGTTCCTACCAATCCAAATGAAAACAGAGTTCTATCCATTGATCAAGAAATGGTAGAGAAAATTTATAAAAAAATAGAACACTATCATGGTAAATCCTGTATTACAAAAGAAGAGCAAAAGAAAATTGAAAAAAAAGTCTGCAGAAATGTACATGAAGGGTGTAGAGTTCATTTTACAGAAGGGGTTTTACGATCTCCTTGCGATAATGCATTTCAAATAAAGTATGTGACAAGGCAAAAGGAGAAAAACTTGTCTGATTTTAGAGACAATATAAAAGTTCACAAAAGAAACATTATGAAACTAAAAGAAGTGATCATAAAAACATTAACAGCAGAGCAAGAAAAGACAATCGTTCCTTCTGATAATGGTGTATTGGCTGTAAATAAGCTTTGGAGAGTTGGAAGAAGTGAAAAACCAAAAGTATTTACAAAAGTAATAGACAATCAAAAAGGTGGATATGTGGTAGATATTTTACTAGATGCAAGTGGCTCTCAAATAGCACGACAAGGAAAAGTGGCTTCTCAAGGATATATTATATCAGAGGCATTAACCCTTGCAGGAATTCCAAATAGGGTAATGAGTTTTTGTAATTTTTTAGACTATACCATTCTTAGAAGATTTAGAGATTATACCTCTCCACAAAGTGAAAATCAAAATATATTTGAATACTTTTCTGCTGGAAACAATAGGGATGGGTTGGCCATTCAAGCCGTATCTCAAGGTCTGTTAAATAGAAGTGAAGAAAATAAAATATTAATTGTTTTAAGTGATGGAAAACCCAATGATGTAAAAATCTCAAAAGATAATATAAGAACCATAAGAGGAGAAGCATTCTATAAAGGAATGACGGCAATAAAGGATACTGCACTTGAAGTAAGAAAGGCTAGAAAAAATGGCATTTTACTTTTTGGTGTATTTACGGGAAAAGAAGAAGAACTTCAGGCGGAAAAATTAATTTATGGGAAAGATTTTGTATATACTAGAAATATAGAGAAATTTTCTGACATAGTGGGAACCTATTTAAAAAGAATTATAGAAAATTATTAAAAGGAGCTGTCTTAAACTGATTTTTTAAATCAAGGAAAAGATATCTCTTTTCTTTTTAGCATTAATAAATGCTATGCATAATTAGTTAAATTTCAAAATTATGCGTAGCATTTGATTATTCTGGTGGCTAAAGGAGACGGTTCTGAATGACTCGTTTTGAAAAAGTGGACCAGAGCTAGTTCACGAATTGTCTAGAGGTAAATATATCGTCGTGGATTTCACACACCACGCATCGCCTCCACCAATTAGATCTACGATAGCTTCGAAGTCGCTTTTTATGCGGCTTTTTTGCATTTAAAGGTTTTATTGGGTGGTGGTGGTCTCCACCAGCCAAAATAGATGCCTTAAAAAATGATATTTGTTTTTTGCGTAAATATTGATGGTAATTTTCTAATGTCGAAATAAGGCATAGAAAAAAGGAGAAATTTGTAATAATATGAGGAAGTATATTAAAAGAATTCAATACTCGGAGTATCAATATACGCAAAATAATTTGACAAATGAGCAATGGTGGGACGATGAATCTGTCCTCTTGTCCCTGATACAAGTCTATATTAGTAGGGTTTGGTTGTAACCTACTCGAAGAAGGAAACCAGTTTGTCCTGTGGCTATTACTCTTACATAATCCCAAACAGCAAGTCCAGCTGGTGGAAAGTCTTCACCAATAGGGCTGGGAATATACCATCGTTCGACTATGATCGCTGTTCCAGGAGGTAGGGTAATATAGGGGGTGTCTAGAAAAGGTTGGCTATATAGTTGTGTATCAGAGATGGTAACATGAATTCTTCTGTTTGTCCTTACGTAGTCAAGTCTGGATAAAGCAAGTCTGGTCAGTTGCACTACTATAGGGTCTGGATCCTGAAGTGCATTAGTAAGTATGCGCCTGCTTTCTCCATTTAAAGCGATTCTACCCAAGCTTATGATAGCATAATAACGTACAATAGAACATGGATTAACGGCTAAAATACCTAGATAAGGAATAGCTTTCTGTCCAATGGCCTCCCACTGAAATGTTCCTAGATAATAGATTCCATAGATTTGCAGGGAGGTTAAGATATCACAGTTTAAGGCAGTTTGCTCCCACAAAATCTGTAATTCCCTAGGGTCTGGTATATCATAGGCAATGAGGAGTTCACTGCCGGCAAAAATTAAATTGGGATCTGGTATGCGGTTGGCTTGCGCAAGTATTTGTGTCGATGTATTAAATTGCCTTGCTAGACAAAACAAGGTATCACCTGGTAGTATAACATAGTAAGGGGTGCCTCCGGCTTTAGGAATTTCCAAGCTAGCTTGAGGTATTACTAATACCTGACCAGGATAAATTAAGTTAGGATTACATATAACATTTGAATCTAATAAAGTCTGAACAGTTACTCCGAAACGTCGAGCTATCAAATAAAGGCTATCGCCAGGTCTAACAATATAAATCATTTCTATTCCACCTTTCTATAGCATAATATTCAGGAGGGAATAAATCAGTTCCTTATTGGTACCTTTTTACACTAGTAACAAAGGGACAGACAAATGCTGCTTTTAATATTTTATGCACTTATGCTTCTATAGCTTTTTTTATATAGTGTATATCTAATTAAGAATTCACATTAAAGTGATATGCTCCCCCTGTAGTAGACAGTTAAAGTCTAATAGCAAGCTTTAAGGTTACAATCTTATAGTTAAGTCTTAAAGTCAAAAATACAAACATATTATAAATTAATTATTATATTTAGATAAAATGTATATTTGATGAAAGGTAAAAATCGCTATGAAGAATATTAATATAAAAAACCTTTTTAATTGTGAGGTTACAGGAAATATTATTATTTTAATAGTTTCAATTTTACTAGTTTATTTACTTATTGCATTATACTTTACTAATCATTTCTTTTTCAATACAGTAATAAATGGAGTAGATGTCTCATTAAAGGCACATGATGATCTAGAAGATATAATGAGGAGTTATATTCAAGATTATAAGTTGCAGTTAATTGAACGAAGCAAGGAAGCAGAAGAAATAACAGCCCAGGATATAGGAATGCAATACAATGGAAAAAATAGTATTTCTGAAATTTATTATTTACAGAGTTCATTTAAATGGATAAGTTCGTTATTAAGGAATCAAAAGCATTATGTAGATGATTTATTTATTTATAGTAAAGATAACTTACAAAATAGAATAAATGAATTAAATTGTTTAAATAAAGACCTTATAGAGCCGCAAAATGTAAGTTTTAAGTATTCAAATGGTTCATATGAAATAATTGAAGAAGTATATGGAAATAAAATAAATAAAGATAAATTGAGGGAAACTATTGAAATAAGTATATTGAAGGGAGAAACAAAATTAGACTTAAATGAAAATCTTTGTTACGAAAATCCAAGGTATACTTTAAGTTCTGGTAAGACTTTTAAAATTAGGAATTTACTAAATAAGTATGTATCAACAAAAATTACTTATATAATAGGAAGTGAAAATGAAATACTAGATGGGGATATAATAAATCAATGGCTTAGCGTTGACGAGGATTTAGAAGTGGTAATAAATGAAAAAGGAGTTTTAGAATATGTACGAAGACTGAGCAAGAAATATGATACAGTTGGTGCAGCAAGAAAATTTAAAACATCCACAAATAAAGTAGTAGAAGTGAAGGGTGGATTTTATGGATGGAAAATTAATCGTGCTGCTGAAGTAAGAGCATTATTAGAAAGTATAAAACTTGGTGAAGTAATAAAAAAAGAACCTATATATACTCAAAAGGCTTTATCTAGAGGCAACGATGATATAGGTGATACTTATGTAGAAATCAATATAACATGGCAACATTTATGGTTTTATAAAGATGGAAAGCTTATAACTCATGGTGCTATAGTAACTGGAAATCCCAATAGAGGAAATGCTACTAAGGTAGGAGTCTATATGCTCAACTATAAAGAAAAAGAGTCAACTTTAAGCGGAGCAAATTATGAAGTTCAAGTAACTTATTGGATGCCTTTTAACGGAGATATAGGAATACACGATGCGAGTTGGAGATATTCTTTTGGAGGAGAAATATATAAGAGAAATGGAAGCCACGGATGTGTAAATACTCCATTATATTTAGCTAAAATAATTTTTGATAATATAGAAAAAGGAACTCCTATTATTTGTTATGAAGAATAGGAATACAAGTGTAACAAGGACGGTTCTTTGACATATTCAAAGTACACCTTAAATGCTAGGTTTTTGTCTGACATTCGAGAAGCACTTCAAATTATAAAGCCTTTAATTATTATTCTATAGAATCATTTCCTATGATGAAACTTACTGTTTCATCATAGGAAATGACATGTTTTCAATAAAGTTAAATATAAATGAGTAATCCTATGATCTAATTATTAGTTTTGTTAAAAAATGTATGTTATAAAAGCGGCATTTAAAATGCTATTACAATTTTATTGAAAAGATATCACCTTCCGGATGAATTGAGAATATAAAATAAGTAGCTATAGATTTTATAATGGGATCCTAAGGTAAAAGGAAAAGGAGAGGAATAATGAAGTCTGATATTTCATACTTATATAAGCCTTATCTTCATACACGTGAACTCATGCCGGAGAACCAAGAAACACCTATCCACTTTCTAAATGAGCGGACTACCCCAATAGAATACATCTATAAAAGAAATCACTTTCTATACCCAGCATTAGATTCAGCAGCATTTTTTCTTCCTGTAGTAGGAGAAGTTGAGAGACCAATGGTGTTTCCATACAACTATATAAAATCCTTACCCTCTAAGACAATAAAAATGGTACTTGAATGTGCTGGAAACAAGCGAGCATATTTTGATCCTAAGACGTATGGTGAACAATGGAAGGATGGTGCTATTAGTCAAGTGGCATGGAAGGGGGTCTCTTTAAAAGACCTATTATATTTTACCGGTATACGGAGTACAGCTATTGAAGTGGCATTTGAAGGATACGATTATGGCACTAGAAAAGACATAGATAGAGTATTCCCCTATGCAAGAAGTCTTCCACTAGAAAAAGCATTACATCCAGACACAATTATTGCCTATGAGTTAAACAGCCAACCAATACCATATGACCATGGTTATCCTTTAAGATTAGTTGTACCCCAATGGTATGGAATGGCATCTGTAAAGTGGTTAAAAGAAATAAGAGTGATTGATCATAAATTTACGGGACCTTTTCAAGCCATTGATTATGTGTATTATCCAAATAAGGAAGATGACTTTGGAAAAAAACCTGTTACAGAAATAAAGGTTAACTCAATCATTCAACAACCTATGAACTATAGTGTTTTAGATACAGGAAGCCATAGTATCAATGGAATTGCATGGTCGGGACATGGAACAATTAAGGAAGTAGAATTAAGTTTTGATCAGGGGTTAACTTGGAAAAATGTAGAATTGTATCAAGATAAAAATCAACAACATTTATGGACTTTTTGGAAGTATGCATGGACTGTTGAGGAAAAAGGAGAACATACCATTATGTGTAGAGCAAAGGATAGTTATGGTAATATACAACCATTAGAAGCAGAATGGAATCGAAAAGGATATGGATATAATGCAGTATATATAATTAAAGTTAAAATCGAGTGAAGATTCTAAAATCAATATAACCAATCATGCTATCAAACTGTTGATAAAAATAGGATGAAAAGTTTATTAGGGATAACGTCTTAATGGGTATCTTGACCTTAAGTTGTATAATTAGGGCTGGTCAAATTCATACTATGTTACTGGAGGATGGGGGAGACGAGATTCAAAACAGTAACTGTGCTCGGAGAAGCTGAAGGTAAAGAGGCCGACCGACAGTAAGGGTTCGACTTCCTCCGCTTCAACTAATTAAATTTGCGAAATAAATCTATTTAGTTGGGGGAGGAGGGAAGTCTGTCCTTTTTTAGGAAAGTGTTGTATAAAATCAATAGGGACGAATAGGGACGTAGGGACGGTTCTCATTGACCACATGAGGTTGGTCTGCCGTCCCTATTGTTATTGAACTTGCCCATTTCTTAAATCATTTCTAAAGGATGTAAGGAAATCGTTATAAATTCCTTTGTTATAGATAGGAGTAAAGGCTTGAAAAAATATAACTTTTTTAGAGACTTTAGTTGCCACTTATACAAAAATTTAAAACAATAGAGGAAAAAAATATAAATTGTAGAATAGCTCATATATATTAGTTTTGTAGTATATATAGACTATTCATAAGAAGGGGGTTCAACAATTGTTAGAGGCATTGGAAAAAGAATTGTGTATAGATGTTAAAGAAAAAAGGTGCAAAAAAATTATGGAATTCTTTGAATTAGCTAAAGCTGTCCAATTACCTGTTGTTGATGATAGAAAAGTCGTAGGTATATTAGATTTATTTGTGTTTTTGAATAACATGAATAAAAATACTAACATAGTTGAACTTATGGAAAAAGACATTATAGTTGCTGGAGATAGCAGAAGTGTGTTCAGTTTTAAAAACTCAAAGCAGCATATACTACCTTTTGTTGATGAAAATGGAAATTACTTGGGTTTTATAAATAGACTTTTCCAAAAATGTTATTTACCAAGTAAAGAGTATATGCAAATACTTGAAAAAGAAATTGGGGATGCTATAGATTGTGATACCAAGGAAGTTGACTATGATAAGTTAGATAGAACCTTTGATGCAATCTTCGAATTAAATTATGATGGCATTTATATTACAGTAAATAAAGGTAAAACCTTAAGTATTAACAATAAATGTATCTATACAAAAGGATTAATGACAGATGATAATACAGTAATAGATAAGAAAGTGAATATTATTCAGAACGTTCAAAACAGAAATGAAGTAAGTATGTCAAGCCATATTATTTCAGATGGTGGAATTATTAGAGTGATTAATAATATAGAAAATTTTCAAAAACTAAAAAATGAACTTGCAGAGGCACAAAAGCTTGCTGAAAAATATCATAATGAACTAGAGTTCTTGCGATGGAAGCAATCACAACCAGAAGAAATCATTGCAAAAAGCTATGAAATGAAAAAGATAATTAATCTAGCTATTAGAATTGCTAAAGTAGATTCAACAGTCTTTATTCATGGGCAATCAGGTGTTGGAAAAGGCGTATTAAGTAAATTAATCCACAATAATAGTCATCGTAAAGATGGTCCATTTATTAAAATAGATTGTGGATCTATACCAGAACAATTATTAGAATCAGAGTTGTTTGGATATGAGCCAGGCTCTTTTACTGGCGCTGAAAAAGGAGGAAAAATAGGTTTAGTTGAATTAGCTAATGGCGGAACACTTTTTTTAGATGAAATAGGAGAACTTCCTTTAAATTTGCAAACAAAGTTGTTGAGTGTAATCCAGGATAGGGAAATTTTTCGAGTAGGTGGAATTAAACCGATACATGTAGATATTAGAATTATTGCCGCAACCAATAGAGACTTAAAAAAAATGGTTGAAAATAAAAAATTTAGAGAAGATTTATACTATAGATTAAATGTTGTGCCGATAAAAATACCTCCACTACAAGAAAGAAAAGAGGACATAAAGCCCTTAATTGAAAAGTGCTTACAAAACTTTAATAAAAAATATAAATTGAATAAGCAAATTGAACCTAAGGCATTACGAAAACTTATAGATTATAATTGGCCAGGCAATATAAGAGAACTAAACAATATAATTGAATATTTAATAGTAACCACGAACTCAGAGACGATTACAAAAGAAGATCTTTCTGAAATTATAGTAGATAATAAAAGTCAGGAAGTGTTATCTGTTAATAGTATTTTACCTCTTAAAGAAGCTGTCAGTTTGGTAGAAAAAAAATTATTAATAGAAACAATGCAAAAGTCGAAAAGTACTGAGGAAATGGCTCAGTTGCTAAAGATAGATAGAAGTACTATTATTAGAAAACTTCAAAAATATAATATTAAGACACATTTCTAGAAGGCTGAATAATTCAAAAGATATGTTATGCAAGTTTGCACAATGTGCATAAAAACATGTAATATCAAGGTTTATGTTAAATAAATAAGGTGAAGAAAATAAAAATTTATGCAAGTTTGCATAAACTTAAAAAAGAAATAAACGAATACTTTGATTTTAAAAGTATTCGTTTATTTCTTTTTTTATTATTTAAAACATAATAAATTCAATAACTCTGGAGGTTGTTTAGGTTTTATTAAACTAAGATTAAAGAATTGGCACACTAGTTGCTTTATACATTAGTGAAGCACGCAAGAAAGGAGGAAGTGATAATGTGTTTAAGCGTTGATGATCACGTTATTAGTGAAACACGCAAGAAAGGAGGAAATGATAATGTGTTTGAGAGTTGATGATCAC